>NZ_BASL01000692.1:0-23925 GCF_000648255.1 Candidatus Protochlamydia sp. R18
CAGAGGTCTTTTGTCATTTAAATTTTATTCTTCTTATTTATTATCAAAGGGATAAATTCAAAATTCAGGTTAGTATTCTTTAATTCTTCTATTTCATGAATTTTCGTTCCGTCAATTCCCAGCCTAACAATAGCTCCTTTCTCCTTAAATTCATCAATCCTCTTTAAGGTTAATTTACAATTTTCACATGTATATGTCTTTTTAGTCTTATCTTTAAACAGTCTCAAAGCCTCGCAATCAGAACAACTAATCTCCTTATTGTATTCTGTTGCAGTAATGGAATGAGCCAATGATTTCTCAGGTGAATGGTCATTTTTCTTATCATGTTTATTAATCAAAGCTAAAGCAAATGAAAAATTTCCTTCCCCTATCAAAAGTCTTTTTTTATGATTTCCAGAACAAACATGTGGTATTTGCGTTGGTAAACCTGTAGACTGGCTCGCTGTTGCATTCAACATGATAACCCTCTTGTATAAAACTTTTTACTGAAAACAAAACCTATCAAAAAAAATTAAAGTCTACTTAGCATTTAACTTTATTTTCTGATTAAAATAAAAATGCAAACTCCCAATATTAACTTATTTTTTTATCCATTTTTAATTTTATTTATAGATTGTGCGGTTATTTCTGTGTAATTTAACCTCAAATAAGATTTGATGGAAAAATAGAAAAGATTTGTAAATATTTTGCTTATTAAAAAAAAATTGAGCCACAAAATATTGCTTTTCATTATTGCTATAAAAAATTTGCAAACGTACTCTTTAAGCTTTCTACAAAAAGGCTTTCCGGCAAACTATAATATCACTCTTTGCCAAGTTCTTCAGCTCGGCAATATTTCTCTGTTATTCTTAAGTCAGTCCATCCCATTTCATTTTTAAATTGCTCAGCAATACTTTTATTTTCTCTATCAGCATCTTTGCAAGGTTGCGTTCCGTTATTCAAAGCTTGTCTGACATACGCCTCCAAATTTATTGGCGTAGAAATTTTTGAGTTTGCCTTGGCTTTCTCTACTTGTTGCCAATAAATTTGAAGAGCTATTTTAATCTTCTCGATCCCAAAATTTTTGATCCACCAGGTTGCACGCTTCTTTTCAATGGGATCACCCATTTCAGGCTAAATATTTGGCAAATAATTCAAAAAGCTTTTTTGTTCATTCGAAAATTTAACAGACCAATCTTTTTCTTTGGTTTTAAATTGAGGAGATTTTGTTTAAATGGAGGGAATTTGTAGAGTTAATGGATTAATTTGCATCTCTGAAATTGAAGATGATAAGGATTGATCAGTCTGCTGAGTAATAAAAGAAATCTTTTCTGGATAAATTCCTATATACATAACATTATTAAGCAAGTCAGGTCCTATTTTCATAGCGCGAAATCCTCGAAAAATAAGCCCTTTATTTTCTAAGAAAATCAAAGCATTTCGGCTTTGTATTTCGCTAAAACCGAACTTTTTATTAAAATATTTATAATTCAACTGTAAAAGATCATTTTTGAACTTTTTTCAATAACCTACCATTTTGCTCGTTTTAATATCATAAGGGGGGATAAAACAATGTCAGCTAAGATTAAAGCAGTATTGATTTGAATTTTACCTTTTCCATTGCGAAGATGAGCGTACCACTCATTGAGAATAATATTGCCTTATGGCAATTTTTTCCCACCTGTTCAACGGTTTCATTGATGGTATAAATCACAAAATTCTCCTGTTTGTTGCAGAAGACGTTAAAATCAAAGTATTTTTAAGTATTTAATTTTTAGTTAATAAGAATAAAAATGCTTAAAACTGTATGTAAGCGAAAAGAGATAAAGCATTAAAAATTTTGGATAACGCTTACTTTGTGGCAAAAAAACTAGGGTATTTACAAGATTATTCGCAAGAAGTAGCTATAGATATCTTAATTCTTAACGAACGAAAATATCTATCTTCCGAAATGAATTCGACTAAAGAAAAACAGAACAAATAACCCATCAATTTTTAAATAGTGCTCACTTTCTATGGAATTTCTTTAACAAAAAACTACTCAATGACCCGAAATACAAAATTTCTAAGTTTTTGAAATCTTCTTATCTTTGAGAATTTGGAAACTTATTACAAGCCTGATCCAAAGAAAATATCATACAAGTAATTGATCGGGGCTTTGGCGCTATCCGCCTAAGTATTCCTGCCAAAATTAGATAAAATATCATGGAAACATGAAAGAATTGAATAATTCGCTATTAGAATAATTGCCTTATTGGCTTGCGCTTGGGTAATTATAAAAATTATTTAATCCTTAAGACGCGAAATTAGGACGATAGAAAACTGTAAAATATTGAAAGAAAAATAACTTGTACTTTTGTGGATTTTGAATATAAGGGGATTTAATTAGTATAATAGTACGAAAAAGTCGTGACTTTTTCGTACTATTATACTAAAATGTCAGAATACAATGAAGGATATTTGCATGAATCGTCTTTATTACGCAGCTATAATCGAGCATATACAAGAAGACCATCAAATGTTATTTTTAATGGGTCCTCGCCAAGTTGGAAAGACGACAACATGCAATTCATTGAGCAAAAAATATAAATATTTCTTTTATTTTTCTTGGGATAATTTAAATGATAGAGAGAAAATTCTGATAGGTCCAAAAGCTATTGTCGAAGTAGTTGGATTAGAAAGCTTAATGGATTGTAAGCCAATCATTGTATTCGATGAAATACATAAATATTCGGATTGGAAGAATTTCCTTAAAGGTTTCTATGATAGCTATTTTAATAGAGCATCTATTTTGGTTACCGGTAGCGCTCGCCTCGATATTTATAAAAAGGGAGGTGATAGCTTAATGGGTCGTTATTTTCTTTATCGATTCCATCCTTTATCTGTGGGAGAAATTGTAGATCAAACATTTCCAAATACAGAGGTACGATTAAATCCGATTGCAATTTCCGAAACAAATTTTGATACCCTATGGCAATATGGAGGTTATCCCGACCCTTTTATAAAGGCTAATAAGCGGTTTTTTAACCGTTGGAGCAATCTGCGCTTTCAGCAGCTTTTTCAAGAAGATATTCGAGATCTTACTCGAATTCAAGAGATAAAACAACTTGAAGTCTTGGCGAACTTGCTCAAATTCCAAGTTGGAATGCAAACAAGCTATGAATCCTTAGCAAAAAAAGTCCGAGTAACCGGGCATACGATCCGTAATTGGATAGAAGCTCTTCGTTCACTTTATTACTGTTTTGAAATACGACCATGGTCAAAGAATATTTCCAGATCTTTACTTAAAGAACCAAAATACTACCTATGGGATTGGGCACAAATAGAAGATTTAGGAGCTCGAGCAGAAAATTTTGTTGCATCTCATCTACTAAAATCTATTCAGTTTTGGACTGATGCTGGGTTTGGATGCTATGATTTATATTATATTCGAGATAAAGATCAACGCGAAGTTGATTTTTTAGTGACACGTAACGATGAACCTTGGTTGCTTATTGAGGTAAAATTATCTAGTAATAAAGCAATCTCTCCAGCATTGAGTTATTTTCAGCAAGTAACGGGAGCTAAACATGCTTTTCAGGTTGTAATAGATCTCCCTTGGGTCAATCGTAATTGCTTTGAAGAGACGCGACCAATTATTGTTCCTGCAAAAACATTTCTTTCGCAATTAATCTAACGAACTTAAGTATCTTTTGTTTTAAAAATTTTGGATAGTGCTAAATAGGTAAGGCTATTCCAATAAACTGATCTAATTGAATAGAGTAATTGTTCTAATTCGAACAGAGAAGAGCAGTGAAATGTACGCACTGCGGATCAGATTTGGTAAAAAAAAATGGTGCTACAAGACAAGAAAAGCAAAATTCCTCTTAGAAAACGGGCTATCATTGAAAATGATCAATAACCTTACACCCCCTTTGTTTACTGATCCTATCATCTCGTGAATTTAAGGCACTTTTAGATCAAAAACTACAGAGTTGTATTTGAGTTTTATCAATTTTTACTTAATTTTTATAGCTCTCCATCGATAAAACGAAATTTTCTCTTAAAATGTGACTACCTATTTTATCTCATAATTATTGCAATAATTTTTATCTACAAATCCTAATCAGTTAAACTTGTACTCAGCGCATTTTGAAGAAAGCATGAGTAAAGAAATTAAAACTCATATAATTTTAATTTTTATGAAAAATTTGGATTAGATAGAGAAAAGAATAGTAGGGCTCGGTAAGATTGTTGATCAAAGCAAATAGTTTTTGATTAAGACAATCATTCTTTTTTTAATCTTATTTCTATAGTTTTTTCCTTGCAAAGCATATAAAGGCACCTAACCTTCGACTTGGAAAAAAGCTACGATAGTTATCAATTCCGCAAATAGTCATAAAATCTTTCAATAAACAAGACTAAAATTTAGCTAAATAACCTCCAGTCTAAAAGGCTAGATACCCTCTCCCACAGACGCTTTAAATCAATATTTAACTAACTCTCAGTATAAAAATGTTGATGAGAATGCAATCAAAAAAGATTTAAATTTTATCATTTTTGCCCATCTGGATAGAATGAATATATTACATTCCGTACGTAATTTATCAACCAACCATAACTTAGGGCAGCTAAAAAATAAAATGGACCTCATTCAAAGCTATCCTAAAACCTCATCTTTTTATTGAAAGTTTTTCTATTTAATAATTGTTAGATTGAGTGAAGTTGCAAAAATTTCAAAAAGAGCTAATCCAACATCCGTGATTCTGTCACATCCCCTCAGATCTAGATGCTGCAAAGCCATTGAGGATGTTAAATGCACTAATCCCACATCGGTGAGATTTCCGCAGTAACTTAGGTCTAGATGCTGCAAAGCCGTTAAGAGTTCCAAATGAACTAATCCAGCATCAGTAAGATTCCAGCACTGGCTTAGACTTAGATGCTGCAAAGTCGTTAAGGATCTCAAATGGGCTAATCCATCACCAGTGAGATTCTCACAGTAGTTTAGATCTAAATGTTGTAGAGCCATTAAAGGTGTTAAATGCGATAATCCTGCATTGGTGAAATTTTTACAGTAGCTTAGATTTAGATGCTGTAAAGCCACTAAGGGCCTCAAATGGATTAATCCTGCATCAGTGAGATTCCAGCATTGACTTAGGCGTAGATATTGCAAAGCCGTTAAGAGTTTCAAATGGCCTAATCCTGCATCGGTGAGATTCCAACATTGGCTTAGACTTAGATACTGCAAATCCACTAAAGGTGTCAAATGTGCTAATCCATCATCCGTGACTTTGTTACATCCCCCCAAATCTAGATGCTGCAAGGCCGTTAAGAGTTTCAAATGAACTAATCCTGCGTCGGTGAGATTATTGCAATTGCTTAAATCTAGATACTGCAAGGCCGTTAAGGGTGTCAAATGCGCTAATCCTGCATCGGTGAGATTATTGCAATCGCTTAAATCGAGATGCTGCAAAGCCGTTAAGGGTGTCAAATGCGCTAATCCTGCATCGGTGAGGTTTTCACAGTAGCTTAGATTTAGATGCTGCAAGGTCACTAAGGGCTTCAAATGGACTAATCCTGCATCGGTTAGATTCTCACAATCGCTTAAATCTAGATGCTGCAAAGCTGTTAAGGGTCTCAAATGAACTAATCCTGCATCGGTGAGTTTATCGCAAAAGTTAAGATTTAGATGCTGCAAACCCGTTAAAGGTGTCAAATGCGCTAATCCTGCATTAGTGAGATTTCTACAATTACCCAAATTTAGATGCTGTAAAGCTGCTAAGGGCCTCAAATGGGCTAATCCCGCATCGGTGAGTTTATCGCAAAAGTTAAGATTTAGTTGCTGCAAAGCTACTAAGGGTGCTAAATGCACTAATCCAGCATCAGTAAGATTACGGCACTCTTCAAAATGAAGCTCTTTTAAATTTTTACAATTTTTTAAAACTAAGAGATGAGCATCGGTCAAATGGGCATTGTCTGAAAAATTAAGTGCTTCTATCTCATCTAAAAAGTGATTTATAATTCTTTGAAATTCGGTTAACTGAGAAGTCTGGTTTAAAAATGCGCACACAACAGTGAATTCTAAATAATTTTTCAAAATATTTAATTGACAGCGATGTGCAAAATTTAAAAGTTCTTTTAATTCGACTAAGCTCTCTTCAATAGAGTTAAAGGGTTCAAATCTCTGGGATTTGTATCCATCAATCAGCTGTCCTTCTAAATGTTTCACTACTTCTGTCACTTCATAATAATCGGCAAGTTGGATAACAGAAGTGATCTCTTCCAAGGGAATTTCAAATTTAGGATTCGTTAAGCAATTGAGCAAAAGCGTAAACTCTTTTTGTGTCAAAGCCAGAGGATGTTGCAGGGTTTCTTGAAATTGCCCCGACCACAAATTGTTAAAGTAGTGTGATTTGTCCCTTAGCAAAACTAGTTGAGAATGAGAAATGATCAGAGAAGTTCCCTCTTGAAAACTTAGTTGAACTTCTTCAGATGATGAGGAAAGATCGGAAGGTTGAGCTGTTGGTGGACTAACTTCTTCTATAGCAGCTAAAGAATTATTTAAGGAGTTATCTTTATCTCTAGAAGGATCGCTAATTTCTTGAGATTGGGAGTAAGAAAAAGTCGTTGTATTGACAAGATAACTATGCCTAAATCCTGAATTAAAAATATTCAAAATGATTCTCCAAATGAATTAATTTCGATTAATTATAAATGTTTTAATAATTCGATAAAATTCAAATATAAACTCCTTAGCTTTTGATCTAAAAATGCTTTAAGTTTAGATTGCCAAAAAGGCTACGCAAAAGGATTTTTATATTTTTAGAGACTGTTTTAGTTAGAAAAATAGTTGGATAGTCATTTTAGCATGGCAATTTCCCTTCCCATACCTACAAAATCTACATATCAAATTATCTTAAAAGCAAAGTAATGATTAAAAATGGCATTTTCTTTTTAAACGCTATAAAAATTGGGTCAGTCTTCTTAATTTAATCCTAAAAAATTTAGACTCCCACCGTTTTTTCTTTGCATCTTAAATCCTCCTTTGTTGTGTTTTCACCCTCTTTAAATGCACTTATCCCTATTTTAACTTCCTCTAGTTTTTTGCAAACTATAAAATTATGATAGCAAGACAAGAGAATAGCCTGAGCAATGAATATGGAAGAGAAAAGCGGGATGGCTAGAAAAAGAGTTTTCTGAGTGAATTTTTTTGCTACTGATTTTCTATCACTCTCAATGCTTTTCTTTTTATTAAAGAATACTGACAAATAAAAAAATATTTGAAGCAAATTTGTTCCCCTATTTCCATTCAATAAATAGGAGGCCACCTCTTATCGCTTGCATTCACAAAAAGAAACGAAAAAAAGGTTCAGCAAGAATTTAACATCGGCCTTTTGATTACAGAGCAAATCTTTTCTATAGCTTTAAAGCCTGGTTAATCATTATCAAGCCAAATGACAATCTCCCCCATTAGGATCTGTGATCCATTTATAGTTTGACTACTTCTCTTCGTAAAACCAAAATATTATTAACAATTTATTCATTGGATGAGGTTAGCTATGAATGTAAATTCAATTCAGTTTAGCACGTTATATAATTCTCTTATTTTCCAAAATTTGCCCACACTCTCCATATTAGATCATGTAAAAGGTTTAATTGAGGCCTATAAAACAAAATTCGTTACGGAAGAAAATATCATCATCAGTGCCAAATGGCTCATCGAAAAGGTCAATCAATTAGAAGATTTTAGTGTCCAGCGTGAATGTTTTTGTCGCCTGCTAATATTGGAAATGGAAGACGTACAAAATTTGATAGTACAAGAGGTAGTACCTCTTTTTGATTTTAAAACATTTTTGTATGATATTCAGCATGAACAAGCCCAAGAATTAATTGATCTCGAAAGAATCGTCAGTGAAATCCTGGAAACAAAGCTAACTTCAGGTCAATTTAATTTTCTGGTTCCTATCTGCATAATTTACCAACGCATATTAGAGCACCTGTGGTTGCTTCCCTATCTCGAATTTGGCAATCACTGTTCTAATCTACTTGCCCAGAATAAAGGCTCCATTCTAAGCCATATGAAGGGATGGATAGAAAGCCTCTATCAATTAGCTAACGAGAAAAAAATTGAATTTTTTATCCCAAAAAACGTAGAAAATTCCGTCCTAAGGCTTTTTGAGCCACTACCTGAAACTGTCGCAAAAGAAATTAAGGTGCAAAAAACTGCCATTCATAAAAATAGAAAATTACCTTTAGAGTTTTTAGCAATCATGGCAGAGTTTTACGGAAAACAAGGTGATTTTCCTTGCGCTATCTCCTATGCAGAAGTTCTTTTAGGAATTCTAACAAAGGAATTCCCAGAGATGTCACAAAATAAAGAGTTATTTAATAAAGTTAGAATGATTCATGGAAATCTTGCAACGTGGAACAAATCTCTTAAGCGGTATCAAAGTGCTATTTATCACAGCAAAGAAGCATTAAAAATAGCGGAGGTTCTAAACGAGTCTCATGAAGTATTCATTTATTTAAAAAATATAGGCTCTTTTTATGCAATGCAAGGACAAGATGATTGCGCGCTTCTTTTTTATAGTGAAGCTCAAACTATAGCGCAAAAACTCACAGATCCTAAAATTAAAAGCCGAACTCTTGTTGATCTTGCAGAGGTTTATCTTTCCTTAGATAAGAATGAAGAGGCAATTCAATGTTATCAAGATGCATTAAGCCTGACAGTAGAGAGAATCGAACAAGCACACATCTACACTAGGATCGGTCACGCCCAAGCTAAAGCCCAACGCTATCAGACAGCTGAAGAGGCTTATCACGACGCATTGAATATTCTCCCACCAGACAAGTTTCTAGAAGCAATAAAAATTCATGAAAACTTAGCCACATTATTTAATCATTTAGACAAATATGAAACAGCTATTTTTCATGCTGAAAAAATTTTAGAGCTAACGCAACATCCATCAGTTCAAATAGATGAATCACAAGTATTAAATAGTAAATTCGGGGCGTTGACAACTCTTGGAAAAATCTATACTACTATTGAAGATCGTGAAAAAGGACTTGATTATCACACGCAAGCTTTAAGTGTCGCTGAAAAATTAAAAACTTTTTCAGAATATTTAGGACCAGTATATACGAACCTCGGTGCTACATCTTACTATTTGGAAAGTGATTCTGAAAGCATAAACTACTATATTAAAGCATTAGAAATAACAGAAGATCGCCTTAAGCGAGCCAAACTTTTAATAAATTTGGGACATGCTTTTTACCGCTGTGGTAAGTTTGCTGAGGCTGTTAAATATTACAAAGAAGCCGTTGAAATAAGCGATAAAACAGAGATAAAAAGCAGCAGCTTTAATGGCTTAGGTTTATGCTACATAAATTTGGGAAACGAGAAGAAAGCGATTCAAAGCTTTGAAAAATTCGTTTGTTTATCTCAGGAGTTACAAAATCGCCGCAAAGAAGCGATAGGCTATCATAATTTAGGCGTACTATATAGCAAGACTGATGCTAGCCTAGCAAAGAAACATTATCAAAAAAGCATTGGCATTTACGCAGCCTTACATCAAGAACTTAAAAGTCATCGCCATTGGCAAATTATTTTTTTTGAAGAACAAGTAAAACCGCTTTTATGTCTGGAATTTCTTTTCTTGCAACAGGTTAAAACTGAAAAAGCTTTGCAGGTCACAGATTTTAGACGTTCGCGTGCCTTAGTTTCCGCTCTGACAGAAAAATTCCAATTTCAGAAAAATAACTCTTTTTTTTCTTCTGGACTCACATCTCAAAACATGCAAGCCCTTGCTCACAAGATGAGCACTTGCTTTATTGTTTACTCTTTTGCTTCCGAAAATATGGACAGCATCACTATTTGGGTTATTCCTCCGCAGGGCGAAATAACCTGCCAGCAGCTGCCCTTAGGAATTTTGACAGAAGAATTTGAAGAAGCGACTTACGTTTTTCAAACGTTTCCTTTTATTGCTGAGACAAGAACTGTTAAAATGTCATTGTCATCTTTTCTAGAGGAGCTAACTCGTGGAGAGTCGGATGAAAATATTCATCTCTCAAATTCGCAAGCTTTTAAAAAGCGTCTTAAGAATTGGTATGAAATACTTATTACACCAATTGAAGATTATCTTCCCAAAGACCCCCAACAAGTGGTGACCATTATTCCCGACGGCTATCTCGCTCAAATACCCTTCGCCGCATTTTTAGACAAAAAAGGAACCTATTTGATTGAAAAACATCCCATTTCCATTGCTCCTTCGATTGGAATACTCAAATTATTAGAGGAAATTCCTAAAAAATTCTCAAAAAATTCTCTCGTCATTGGAAATCCCACAACGCCCTATTCAAAAGACTCTTTACCATTTGCAGAAAAAGAAGCGCAAAAACTTGTCTCTCCTCTCCTTAAAACAGCTCCAGAAAGAATTCTCTTACAAGACAGTGCTACTGTTCAACACGTTGTAGAAGGAATGCGGGATGCACGCTGGATTCATCTGGCCTGCCATGGAACGACAGGCACAAAGCCGGAAGAAAAGCTCGATTCCCATTCTGTTTTTGAAGGGCTTTTCAAGCTCGCTCCCGATGAAAGCCATCCTCAAGGGTATCTCCATGCACAAGAAATTGCGGCGCTTACACTTCATTCGGAGTTGGTTTTCATGAGTACATGTTTTTCTGGCAGAGGCAAGCTTCACGGGGAAGGAAGCGTCGGCCCCGTCTGGTCCTTTCTTGCAGCCGGAGCACTGTCAACGGTGGCAACTTATTGGAGACTACCGGACAGCGATCTAACCCTTCAGATGGTTGACACCTTTTATCGCCACCTTTTGGGTATTGGAGAGGAAAAATTAAACAAAGCCCAAGCATTGCAAAAAGCCATGCTGATGGCCATTGAGCAAAAACGAGAAAAACCTCATCTATGGGGAGCTTTTTTCTTATCGGGACTAAGTGAATGAATTAGATAAAGGTTTTAAAATAGCCTGATGCTGAATATGGCTGCCAATTTTTAAAATCATTTAATTCTTAAAGCGCGAAATGTCAGCAATAGAAAACTATAAAAGAAATGAAGAAAAAAATGCCTTGTATTAAATTCTGGTCAGAATTTCGAATATAAGTAGTCTGTATTAAATTTTAGCTATTGAGCTTTGACTTCTTTTTAAATCAAAGAAATTAAAGCTCAATATTTTTAAAAGCCAACGTGCTTATATTCAGGAGATTGAAATTGATCTTCTTCAGATTTTTCGTCATAAACAATATTATCAGAAATTGTAGATAAAACACCCACACTTGACCAGGCTTGATGAACTATATCAGCCATTTCAAATTCTTTAGCTACTTCTATAGTTCTATGAGCGAACGTTTCAAAAGTTTCATTGTTTTCTAGTGTTCTATTTTGGGAAGCTCTAAACCAAATTTGAGCAATGATTCCCCACGTTCTACCACCTCCTGATTGACATGCTAAATAAAAAGCATGGCTTGGAATGCAGCTGTTATCATGCACATAGCCATAATCATTTTCTTCATCGTATCTAGGCAAATCTTGTTTATCTTCATCAAGATCTTGTTTGTAATTTCTCTCCATAGTAGATGGAATAGATAGATCGCGAAGGTTTCCAACCCACCATGTTTTCCTATTCACTAAAATTTGTCCAGTAATTAACCAAATTTTACTATTATCTAGCTCTTGTGGCTTGAGCAGTTGCAATTTATGCTCGTTTAAATCTTGAATTTTAGAAATGTTTAGCATTTCTCGATCAATTCGCTTAACTTCGCGTTTATTTAATTTTTGTTGCTCTAACAATTGAGTTTTACGCTTTAAAAGTTGAGTTTCACGATTATTTGACTCATGTTGTGCGAGCGTCAGAAATCCACGCTTATTTAACTCTTGAATTTCACGATTATTTGTCGTTCGAATTTTACGAATGTTTATAACTTCTTGATTAATTTGCTGAATTTCGCGATTGTTTGATTCCTGTTGCCTAATCAATTGGTTTTTATGATCATTTAACTCTTGAATTTCATGGTTATTTGACTCTTGTTGCTTGAGCAATTGAATCTTATGATCGTTTAATTCTTGTCGTTTAAGCTGATAATTATTGTCATTTTCTAAAATTTCTTTATCTATTGACCAATGTTTAAAAGCAATTCCAAATATATCTGCTAAAGATTCATTCAATGCACCTGATTGCCCTTCGTAAGTGAGCCTTCCGTTCATGATGGCGTGAAAATATTCATGAGCGACCACTTCCTCTGTAACTGCAAAAGTATTGTTAAATTTAAACTGACACACTTCGTTAATGGTTTCGCTAGAGCAACTCCACTGAGCATTATGTTCTTGCCAATTGATGTAAAGTTTAGCAATTTTTCCTTGACCATCAATTCCACTAAAATTAAAAAAGCTCTCAAAAAATTCGTAAACTTTCTTTACAGTTTTATAAAGTTCTGCAGCGACAGGATCACCAGAAGTTGCGCATTGATTATTTTTACAAATTTCTCGCCCGCCACGTATTGTGTAAATCTTAATATCTGGCTCAGGATAATTCCATTGTATTCCATAGTTAGTTTTTATTTGGCTAGTGTCTGCTGGAGCATAAGTTTTACAAACAGGATAACGTTGCCCTGCAGGACGTAAGCTTGAATTGTGCATATTTTTTTTCCTATTTACAATGCGTTTTCTACAATAAAAATATTTATCAATTAAATGTTTTATTTCATGTTTGTGTATATAATAGGTTTAAATTATTGGATAGAATAAAATAAAAAAATTCTATTTTAGAATTGATGTTGCCCCGCAAAAAAGCCCAATAGAAAGCAGAAAATCATGCTATCCTTTAAAAAAGGAAAGTAGCATGAAGAAAAATTTCCCAGAAGAACCAATTACTAGAAACTTAAAAGAAGTTGACGCTGAAATACCACTTGCAGAAGTTTGTCGCAAGCACGGGGTCAACGCAGCTTCTTATTATCAATAGAAAGCAAAATTAGGTGGAATGGAATTTTTCTGAAGCTTAACGATCAAGAAGACTTGAAGTTGGACGATAAGTTTAAAACATTTGTTGCTGATTAAGCTTTAGACATTATGGTTTTAAAGGGTTTTCTGTCAAAAAAGTGGTAAACTCAATTGCTAAGCGACTTTGTGCTAACGCATGCTGAAAAACTATCGATTTAAAGATGCGCTTTAAATTGTTGGTATTCCATAATGTTGAAATTTTGATCATCTATTATTATCTCAATTTTAAAATGTTAATTTTAATTTGAAATGTCATATCTATTTACTTTCATAAATCTTTCTTTTAATTTAGGGATCTTAAATTTTAACTTTAAATGATTTAGTAATCAAAAAGTAAAAAATAGTTAAGCATTAAATGTAATGATCTAAAATTAAATAAAATTTTTTTGAGGAGAATATTTATATGTGTCCGATTTCCGGTGGCTTACAACCTTATTCCATTTCTTACTCCAACATTAATGAGTTCGATAGAGAAGAAGTGCCGGTTGGTGAATACAAATCGATGCAAGACGATACCAGAAGAGCTTTTATAGACAATCTTTATTGTGCAACCCACCTTATTTACGGAAGCTGGGGTTCATTCCAAGGAAATTGTTTTGCCATAGCTCCTGATCTCCTACTGACATGTCAATACTGTTTAGAAGAAGGAGAGATCAGAGGAACTTTTGGAGCGGGAAAAGTTATTTTTGATGGAATTAGGTATTGTGGGCTAGATTTCGCTGTCTTATGGGTAGAAGGAGGCCGATTCAATCCAGTCACTTTAGATTCGGATATCCATGTAGAGGAATCGATTCAAATGTATCATAAACCAGAAGGTTTAGCTTTAAATAAATATGTAAAGCTTTTTACTTCTGAGAGTAAACTTTATGCTACGCCTGGAAATTTTGCCTTTTCTCAAACAGATCCTGGAGAATCTGGAGCTCCTAGAATGTCTCTACGGAATGGATATGTCCATACTATGCACCAGGGTAATGGTGAAGGGCTAACAATGAATGCATTTTACGCAATACTTGTGCAGGCACAGAATGAAGGTAGCGGCAATGCTAATTATATTCTTTCAAATATCAAAATGGAGCATTTAGCAACAAGAATTGTAAATTGGTCATCTTTAATCATAAGATCAGGAGATGTAGAAGAGAAGCCAAGGATAAATGAAGATGTAAGGATTTGTGATCCAAAAAATTCACGGAAAGTACTTGCTACATTTCATTGTAGAGAAGTAGGCGAAGGAAAAGGCAACAGGTGGATTACAATTTACAAGAAAGGAATAGCAAATTCTGAAATTACTTATGCGATTAGTCCCAACCCTCATATTAATAAAACATACAAAAATGATGGGGAAAAAGAATTTTATCGAACATTGGCAGTATCAATAGGGACCTATTATTTATCGAACAAGGCTTATCCTATTGAATGGGCTATTAAATTATATAATCAAAATTTTATTCTTACTAAATACTCAATTGATTTTTTAACTTAGCTAAACTTGTATAACTAAGATTAGTAGATCTTTTGTTTATATCATAAATAAAAGGTCTACATATTTTCTTTTTATTTCAATGCTTCCTTCATATTTTTTATCCATTTTCTAAAAACTATAAGCAACTAGAAATTGAGAGAGAAAATAAACATAACGTTTTTTTAGAAATTTTAAAACCCTTTCGGGCAATCAAATAAATAATTTATTGAAAATAATAAATCGAAATAAAAATTAAATTATAAATAATATTTACTGAAATATTGAAAAACTTTAATTTGTTTTATTAAAAATTTTGAAAGGAATTATAAGCTTTAGAAAAGTAAAGAAATCAAAAATAGAAAGCGAGGCGTTGCTTAGCTAGAGTTCTCTTTTTATCCCCCATGCCGAGAAACCAAGGATATGGATGAGTTGATAGTTAATTTCACTATCAAAATGATCTTATTTTGAAATCCGAATAAGGTCAAACTAAGTTTAATAGGGTATTAATTAAGTGAATTTTCACAAAAGTCAATTTTGTGTATAATGAAATTATCACAAAAGGAGGTTCATATGGGACAGACTCATAAAGCTAGATTAAGCGTAGATTGTACACCAGAAGAGAAGATGTATATTAAGATGCTGGCAGCAAAAAAGCAGATGACTATTAGCGAATATTTTTTATCTTTTGCCAGACAAGAGATGCCCAAATGTGCCGGTCATGATTGCACCAAAAACCATGAACCTAATGAAGAGACAGCGCAAGTTTTAAGGGAAACTAGAAGAGGTGAAAACATAGAAAGCCACGACTCCTTAGAAGACTTTTGGAAAGCAATGGGGATGAAACCGAATGCTTCACCTTAAAAACTCGACTAAGTTCAAAAAAGATTTAAAGAAATTTCAACACCAACAACACATAATTGACGAACTTAATACTGTCGTCACTGCTCTGCTCAAAAAACAAACTCTTGATCCTAAATACAGTGACCACTCCTTATCTGGTGATTGGGTTGGTAATAGAGAATGCCATATAAAACCAGACGTTTTACTGATTTATTGGATAGATGAAGAAAAAGGAATTTTGTTTTTAGAAAGAATAGGTTCCCATTCTAATTTGTTTAAATAATACAGAAAAATAAAAATGAATAAGAAGCAGATTTGGCTTAATGAAGTAGAAATCAAACATAAGGGATTAAAAATGGAAAGGGATTGCCAGTCGAAGCTGCAAAGGATTTTAAGGAAGAGAACATCGAGCCAAAAAGTTTGATTTAATTGTCTACAATTTCTCTCTATTAAAGTAGTCTACCATTTAATGAAGATATTATTCAAGCAATTAGCAAAATGGATAGGCATCGAATATTTACCAACTCCACTAAATCAACGCACAGCATTTTGTAATGCCTTTTCTTTAATCTATGGTCTACATCAAATATTTTCTGAAATATCAAGATTTCGCGATTAAGCATTATTGGCTATAGTCCCAAAAATATAGTACCATTAAACTGTGAATAAAAAAGTACTTATAACACTCTTGAATCAATATTCATATAAATTTTGTTTAATCTAACAATATAGAAAACTTTATAAAGAAATTTTTAGTTTTTCAAAAAAAACAATTAAATTAAAAATATAATAGGCAAATAAATAAAAAAAGTTTGAAAAAATTATTAAGAAATTTATTAATGCGGAATTAAATTATTTCACCCCTCAGGCTAACGGAAAAATTTCAGGAAACCTAAGTTAAAATATGTTGCTTGTATTTTTCCTATTTTATGCATTTAAATTCACGGTAGTTTATATCCCTCTTCTCTAATAAGGAGAAGGGGGATAAGGCATTTTAGAGATCAAAAGGCGCCTTAAATAATCCCGATTTGTGGATCGGCAGTAGCACTTGTGCGCGCTTCTTGTCTTTTGATCCAAGTGTAAGGTTCCTGTTCAGGATTTTCAGAATTTTGATTTATTCTAATTTCCATACCAATATTATGACTAGCGACTACGCAATTACCCACTGTTTGCTGAACCCTAGGAGTAAATTTTTTAGACAGCTTTAGTAAATTTTTCGTTGCTGCACGTAAGTTAACTCGAACACTTGAATAAGCTTGTATTAAGTCCACATTATAAATTTTATCTTTCGCTTTGTCTTCAGGCAATAAAGACGCAATCAGAATCTTTAATAAATACTTCTTTAATGGCTTTGGATTTTTCTCAATTGCTTGAAGAGGTAATAAAGCAACACAAGAGGGATAGACACAATTTACTCCATTTATATTTATAAAAGGATGATAATCAGTATCATCGCTCCATAAACCTGCATTGTCAACGCGAATTAAAACATTATCTTGCATACGTCTAAAACTCACATAAACACAATGATCTATAGAACCTGAACTATAGCTTACCTCTTCTTCATGCTTAAGGTTTTGGATAGCATTTAACATTAATTTAGCATGAGGCTCAAAGTCATTTTTGATATCTTTCAAGAGGTAATATAATTCATCTGGGTTTTCTTTTTCATTTTTAATAGCATCAGAAATGACTGATTCATAATCGTTTTCTAATTTTGTTACTTCGTTGGCGACTCGAAGAGTGCGAAGTTCTACGCAAATTTCTTTTACAAGGCGTTGAGTCAATTCGGTACGCGGTGTATTAATAGATGGATAAGAAAATTTAGGTAATTTGCGTTTGGAAATATCTTCATTAACTAAGCTCATTGTTAACCAAAAAAGATAACTAATGCGAAGAGGAAGAAAATCTGCTGTATTCCATCCTGATAAATTGATTCCTTTTACAAATTGACAAGATAATGAACCATCTTCATCTGTAACACAAGAAGGTGGGGTATTGGTAACCACTCCTGCTAAATCTGCCAGATGTCCATGGTAAACACGATAGTTACGTGGATCCTTTCTATACGAAGTAATATCTATAGCAAGCAATTCAGAGATATTTCTGTCAATCAAGCTCTGTTCTTTTTGATGATCAAGGCATTCTAATTGTTTGGCTACCTCTTTAATGCGCTTTAGAATATCGTCGCATTCTTTTTCTAATGAACTAAGCATGGGATATGGGGCAATAGATAAAACTGAAGCTCTGCTAGTAAGTGCATTCATATATTCTCTTTTATCAAGGATTAATGGAATTAAATTTAATGTGCTGTTCTCTATTTATTAATTTAATATTTAGATAATCGCAACGCAAATTTGATTTAAGCGATAAATAAGAGAGAAAGCTATCGCGCGAATTAACAGGCCAAATACGTTTAATTGATATCGATAAAAAGTTATTTAGAATAATTAAATGCTTCTTATATATTTTATAAGCAATACTATTCACATAAAAACATTTAAATATGCTGAACAATACTCTTTTAATTGAAAAAGCAATTAGATAAATTTTCGATCTTACAAGCCATTTTGCAATATCTTTATTGTCTGAAATTTAGCTTTTGAGCTTTAGTTTTTCTTTTTAAATCAGAAAAATTAAAGCTCAATGTTTTTTTAAGAGCCGACACACCTATCGCCTGTGTTCGGGAGACTGAAATTGATTTTCTTCAATTTCTTCGTCATATTCATTGTTTTCAGAGGCAGTAGATAAAACACCTACATCTAACCAGGCTTGAAAAACTATACGATCCATTCCAAATTCTGTAGCTTTTTCTATCGTTCTATTAGCAAAGGTTTCAAAAGTTTCATTGCTTTCTAGTGTTCTATCTTGAGAAGCTTTGAACCAGATTTGAGCAATGATTCCCCACGTTTTACCACCTTCTGATTGGCACACTAGATAAAAAGCATGGTTTGGAATGCAACTATTCTTATGCACATAGCCATAATCATTTTCTTTTTTATATATAGGAAAACCTTGTTTATTAAGATCTTCTTGATATTGCTGCATAGACGATGGAATGGACAAATTGCGAAAGCTCCCCATCCACCAATTTTTAGGGCCCTCTAAAATTTGTTCGTCAATCAGCCAGTGTTTAAAAGCGATTCCAAAGACATCAGCCAACGATTCCTCCAATGCACCCGATTCTCCCCGATAATTAAGCTTATTGTGCAAAATTGCATGAAAGTATGCATGAGCAACAATCTCTTTAGTTACTGCATAGGCATCGTTAAAAGTAAACCAACATACTTCATTGATGTTTAAGCTAGGGCAACTCCATTCCGCATTTCGTTCTTGCCAATTGATGTGAAGATTAGTAACAGTTCCCTGATCATCAATTCCCCTTAACTTAAAAACTCTCTCAAAAAACGCGTAAACTTCAACTACAGTTTTGTAAAGCTCTGCGGCGATAGGATTTGTTGAAGTTTCACATTGATTATTTGTACAAATTTCCTGGCCATTGATTACGGAGAAAATTTTAATATCTGGATTAGGATAACTCCATTCTATCGCATAGTCAGATTCTATTTGTTCAGTTGCAGGATTTAATTGAGCATAAGTTTGACTAAAAGAATAATAGTCTTGTCTTGAGAAAAAACTTGAAGGCTCCATATTTGTTACTCTCTATTATATTTACAAACAAATTTTATAAATTAATTTTTAATTAAATATTATGTCTTAATTTTTTTTATGTTATTAACATCAATTATTAGTTATAAATAAAATGGCATAATTTTTATTTTAAAATTTGGTAAAATTTTTTTTACATAAATAAGATTAAAAAATATTTATTCCCCACATTTTATATAATGTTTTTTATTACCCCCTTTATTATTTTAATAGTTACTTAATAAAATAAATTTTTATTTATGATTTATCCAAACTTTCATAAACAGCAAATATAATCTTGCCAATTTTTTGATAAGCTCGAAATAAACTAATTTCGTGACCTTCCGGCAAAAATTTGGCTTAAACAAATTTGATTTTTTGTATCAAACTGAAGCCTAGCTTGTTTGCCGAAGGGTTTGTGCGCCTTAAAAATTCCTAACAGGTTATTTATATTCTCATTAAAACCTATGTGTCTTCAGAATCATCTACTGAACCAAAAAAAGGGCTTCCTAAGAAATCTTCATTTATGCCTTCTTTTTCTCTATCTTCTGCTGCTTGTTTATGCTTTAACTCTTCTTCCTTGCGTTGTTTATTTTTAGCAATATCATTTTTCACTTTAGCAAAAAAAGAAATAGTTCCTGAATTTTCTTCTGCTTTGGATTCTATCTCTTTTTCTTCAGCGATCTCTTTCATTGAATAATAAATTTCTAATAAATCGTTCGGAATTAAAATGCTTTGCATCATGTCCAAAATGCCAGCAAAATCATTGATAAGTTCATGGGGAATTTTTAATATTTTTTCATAACATGTTTGCAAATTGTGGCCTCTAAAATAAAGCAAAAATTTAGGATATTGTAATTCATGCTCGTTAATTATTTGATTTTTTAAAATGAGTTGCACATTCTCACTCTCTTTACTATCAAAATCAATTATATTTGATTTATTCATGATTATTGTATCACGTTTCCTTAAACAATTTACTAATTTAACCCAATCCCCTTCATATTTTTTATCAGCGCTTTCTTTTCGATCTTCAAAAAAACTTTTCAATGTTTCGACAACAGCTTCTTTGTCTGGATTTTTTCCAAATAAGTTTATATTTTTTTCATCAAAACATAAATTTCCTGCGATGTTAAATATATCGCAGTTCGTTTTTTCAATTGTTTGTTCAAATTCCTTTTGTAATCCCAATAAGAATTCTTTAAAAAAGCGAATGGCTTTTCCAGGATTTTTTTCAATCCTTTTTATTGTATCAACTAATTTTCCGGATGGTTCTTTATTTTCTAAAATTGCTTCACATACGTCTATTTGAGTTTGGATAAGCTCGGCTAAATCTTTAAAATTTTGTTCTCTGCATGGAAAAGCTTTTTCACATTCTTCTCGCACACGATTATAAAAAATATTAATGATTTGTTGGCAAAAATTAGAATCACTTATCTGGTTTTCAATCGATTCCTCAGCCAATGGTAAAGATGAAACTAGAGCTTCAAATTTTTCCATACAATCTTTTATATGGGGCTGCAGAACAGAATCAGTGCTAAAGTTTTCACGAATATAATTGAGGCATAAAAATAAGTGGATAGGGTCCAAAATATAGTTTTCTATACTGTAGCGCTTTAAAGCTTTTAAATTTCTAGGAGCATTTACATGATTATGGTTATCACCATCAATTAGGCCAAAAACAAATGGGGATAAAGGTTCGCTATTTTGCCCCACTATTTTCTTAATAAGTGACTTGATGACACCACAACTGGAGAGATGATCCTGCTTTCCTGCACCATGCACCTTGAAAATCATTTGAGATTCTACCATATGCGTATCGTTTAATCGTTTCGCTAGAATTGAATAAAACTGTTTATCTTTATTTCCTTCAACAAACACCACTGCAAATGGCTCATTCACATAAACCAAATTGCCACTTAAAATATTCATTGCTTGTCTCTTATTTGCAACAGGCTTGATGGTGGGATTAAAATCAGGTGGTTCATTTTCTAGGATAAATAAAGATTTTTTGGGAACAAAACTAACCGTTGTCGGATTATGGGTTGTCATAATTACTTGGATTCCAAGTTCTGTAACTAATTTGGTTTTGATTACATCAATGACCTCTTTTACCATGCTCGGATGTAAATGCGCATCTGGTTCGTCTAATAAGATAACACTCTTTTTTTGAATATTACGCTGATCGAATCGCCAAAGAAGTATAAGAAGTACAATTCTTTCCCCTGAAGATATATTACTTAACGGAATCGTCGAATATTTCATCTGAAGAGCTTTGTTGGCAAAAGTTAAATTAACGTCCTTGAATTCACCATGATTAACGTTCCAGGCAAAGCTTGTCTCAGACAAAATATATTTAAACTTGCATTTAGCTAAGTAATTGTTTATTTCCTCAAAAGTTTTTTTAACAGCCTCTTCTTTATCTCTTGCCTCGCTCAGCATCTTATCCAACAATTTATTAAACGTCAGCTTGGCCACTTGCTGAATTGAATTATAGTCTGCAATATGTGGCGTATTTCTTTTATTAAATTGATTTTTTAATTCATGTTCAAAGCTAGAAAAAGAATTGGAGTCTTTTTTATTTATTACTTGAAGAGTGGATTCAATAACTTCATCAAACAATGGTTGAGCAGAAGGAATGTCTGATCCTTTTCGCAACAATTTATTTACTGCATATTCGTTCAAGTCTTGAAATGACTTTTCTAACTCTGCTTGCAATTTAACTTTAGATTTATTTTCTGTGTCCTGTCTTAATGATTTGAGCTCATCCGTATTTTTTAAAGAGCAGATTTGAAAATTATTGCTCGAGAGTTTAATCGTACCTTGATTGCTAAAACTTCCAAATAAGATCGCTAGCAAAAGATTTGATTTTCCTACCCCATTTTTACCTGCGATCACAGAAAACATGGGAATGGCTTCCCACCTGAAACCACCAGGTAAATTTTGATGGTTTTGGCCTCTGACCTCTAATTCGCTCAAGTAGCCCGGATTTGAGAATTTATCTTCAGAAAGAAGAAGAAAGGAATCAGTTAAATTCATGTTAAGCCTCAAATAAATTAAGTAAATTTGTTCATCATATTTCTTTTCAAATTCAGTGAAATAATCATTTTTGAAAAGAAGTCATCAATACACCTGTGATTAATCCCTCAGATGATTAGAGAAACTAAAATTAATGTTTTGCCGCGCAATCCTGCGTTTTTATTTATTAGAGTACATATGCCATAAAATAGAATATTTATGTAATAAAATTTATTTGACAATATTGGAGGGTATAATCAAATGTTTGAAACAGTATGGGATTAATAAAATTAAATTTTGGAGGCAGACTAAGCTTTCTAATAGTGCCTTACTTACTCTGCTGAAAACTTAATAAATTTAATTGCACAATTTTTTGATAGATTTATTATAAATGATTTAATATAATCATTTTGTTAAATTTTAATTATACAATTTATTAAAATAGATTTGAAATATTAAATTAATATTTAAAAATTATTAGGTTGTATACAAACGCTTATAATAACAAGTTAGAGGAGGCCTTAATGTTTGGTGGAAATTTAGATACCACGCTTGATACTAGACCTAGAAATGGAAATTCGGATATTAACTCACATTATCCAAATTCAGATGCTGAAAAACGAGAGCTTAGTAAAAATAAATTTTTAGCCACACTGGGTGAGGGTCTGCAGACATTGCAGACATGGCAGACAAATCCACCTGATTTAAATAGTAAGAAAAAAGTTGATTTGATAAGTCAAAAAGTCTCAACGAATGACGAAAGTTCTATTTCTAGCTCTGATGACGAAAGTTCTAGTTCTAGCTCGTATATTAACGTACTTTATCCAGATTCAGCTGCTGAAAAACGAGAGCGTTGTATAGAAAATTTTTTTGCCACACTGGGGGAGGGTCTGCAGACATTGCAGACATGGCAGACAAATCCGCCTGGTTTAAATAGTAAGAAAAAAGTTGATTTGATAAGTCAAAAAGTCTCAACGAATGACGAAAGTTCTAGTTCTAGCTTTGATTCTGAAAAAGAACTTTATTTGATTAGCGATCGTGAAAGCTTTACCAATCAGCATGAATTTTCGACTGAGACCCAAATAGTGAATGTCGAACTTATTTCTTCTACTGTTCCAATTTACTTGGAAAAAAACATACTGACATACAAAGATTTTGAACTTAAAAAATTTTCTAAACGTAAAATTTTAATTCTTATCCATGGATTCACAGTAAAATATGAGAATGCATTGAAAACATTACGAAACGTTGCCAATAAAGCTGGGAATAGATATGACGCTGTTATTGGTTATTTATATCCTGCTTGCGCAAAATTTTACCAATATAATCAAGCAAAAGAGAATGGATTGCACGCAGCTGAAAAGCGTCTACCGGAGATATTGCATTCAATACGATCAGTAGCGGAACGCGTAGACATTGTAGCTCATAGCATGGGAACAATAGTTGCCATGCACGCGTTAAATCAAAGCATCGATCTAAAAATTGATAAACTCTTCCTTCTTGGAGGAGCACTTGAAGAAAAAAGTATTTTTGAATGTGATGGTCAAGGATGTACCACTTTGAAGCGGGCATTATCTAATGCTAAAAACATCTATGTGCTTTATTCCTGCAATGATAAAGTCCTGCCATGGCTGCATGTTATCGATTCTACGCAACCTCTTGGACGTCTCAGTGAAAATATACAGCAAAAACCTATCGCAAAAAATGTTTGCCTAATTAATACCACTTCCGTTGTGAAAGGTCACAGTGCTTATTTTCAGAGTCAAGAGGTCTTTAAATTTATATACGATGATGCACAAGGTAGCAGCCTAGTAGGTACTTCTTTCTCTCTTACTCTCGATGGATTATCCTCTTCGGAGCTTCCCATAGTCTGTTCTAAAGGGAAAAATAATACCATTTCGGGAGGATTTTCTAAAAAATTTGTTGCCTTTAAATTCGGAGGAAAAAAAGCACGTTCCAAAGATTAACACATAAAAGTAAGCTCTAAAATCAA
>NZ_BASL01000691.1:0-1997 GCF_000648255.1 Candidatus Protochlamydia sp. R18
TCTTGTTTAGCGACTAAAACTTCTGCATGAATCTGCTTTTTCTGAGCTCGAAGTTGTACTTCCTGTGCTTCAAGTTGTACCTTTTTTGCTTCAAGCTGTTTTAATTCTCGCAGATGACCAACATAGCTTTGAACATGGCTTCTTACTTGTACTTTAAGATCTGCAGCTTCTTGTGCGTTTATAGGTACCCAAGTTTGAGTTGAATAACTACTAGCAGTGCAACTATTCATAATAATCTCCTTTTTACATTGTTAACGAAAAATTAATACAATCTTGAATAAGAGATTATTAATATTTTCATATTTGTCAAGAATAATTTTTAATTATTTTTTTTGCATTTTTAAGGGTAAAAAAAAGAAAATGGTATAATAAATGTAACTGTTTTTATATGTAATTATTTAAAAATTTTTAATTAAGAGGATGTCTTATGAACGGCGACTACTCTAATTTTAATCGAATTTCAATTGATTCATTACATCTAGCTTCAGGAAATCAGGAATCGACATCTTCTCAAAAATCTAATCTTCCAAACCAACATACGGTTACAAATTGGAATGATATAGGTACGAATGAGATAATTGATAAAATTAATATAACCACAAGCCAACTTACCATTTTTCCTGATGACCAGCAAGAATTACAGTCCGAACAATTGTCAAGCCTTCCATTGACTCCTCTTTTCACAGAAGCAGATGGCCCCCTTTTAAAGCAATTATCCACTGATGAAGAGTTTGAAGAACAGGATGAGCTAATTGAGATAAACGTATCTGAGGATAGCATATCTGATAATTTTGAAAGTTTAGAATTAGATTTAGATCTAAATGAAGATATCTGGGAAAACACTGAAGCCAAAATTCAAATATCAGACAATAAAGAAGAAATTTTAGAAACAACAAATCAAGTAGCGGAACAGACAAGTCAAGTAGCGGAACAGACAAGTCAAGTAGCGGAACAGACAAGTCAAGTAGCAGAAACGACAAACGAAGTAGTAAAGACCAAAATTGCTGATGAAGCAAAAACTGATGAGATTATATCTGACGTACTTACAAAAAAGATTGAAGTTAGAAAAGAAGAAATTGAACTAAGCACAGAAGCATCTGCGGATCTTAAACGCGTTCAAGCGCAATTTAAAGGCTATATTACTGCTAAAGGAAGAAATTTAGATAAAACCATCGAAAAAATCTTTACAGAAGCGAGTAAGCTTGATCCAGAAGAGCACCAAGAATATATTGAGAAGAGATTAGAAAAATTAGTTGCTCAAGGAAAAATTGGTAAAAATGAAAATGGAAAATTTGTTCCTTTAACTAAAGAGGAAGCTGAACTTTTCAAACATAAATTCAAACAACATTTCACAACTTTCGTTAATACACATTATGCTATGCCTTTAGAACAGGTCAAAAAGACAAGTTCAAATTTAGAATCGAAGGAAGTATCTCATACAGAAAAAACTGAAAATTCTGAAAGCGTAAAAGAAACTTCAAATACTCAAAGTAATAAAATTGATCAGCTCAGTCATCTAATCATTAATCCTAAAGAGACAGCCAAACATGTTAGAAAAGTTTTAATGAAATTAGCTGAATTAAAAGAAACAAAAAGGAGATTAAATGAAGATAGGGCACGGGAAACAAGTGCAGAGGCGGAGTTTATTGCTCAGCAAATTTTAAAGCAAGCAATCCTGAAAGAAGAAATTTCCAAAACAAACCTCAAAAATACTATTTTGAAAGACCAAATTGTGGGTGAATCTAATAAAACGACAACTTATTTAGAGACACGGCTTGTCAAAACAATTGCAAATGGAAACTTCACTCTTGAGAAACGAACTCAAAAAATAGAAATAGGGCATGTCAAAATTTATTCTGCAAATCGTACGTAAAATTATTCGATCATTGAGATAAATTTACTTAGAAGCTGTTTAAAATCTTTTTAAAAGGAGAACTACAAACGCCAAAATGACCAGATTTAAGCTTGTATTCAATTTTCTTTCGCAGTTTTTCCAT
>NZ_BASL01000690.1:0-24059 GCF_000648255.1 Candidatus Protochlamydia sp. R18
ACGATTTTGCTTCTCTTTCATCGCTCCAATGACAGAACATTTAAGCACTTTTACTTAAACCATGTAAAAACAACTTTAAAATATTTATTCTCTCATCTTGTTGGGTACTCAAGATTTGTTCAACTCAACTCTGAAGCATTTTTTCCTATGTTTTGCTTGATTCAAGAACATCAAGGGATCTGTGAAGGGAGACTCTACAGTATTAACAATTTGCCTACGTCAAGCATGCCTCTTCCCATCGTGTCTTTAAAGAGCCACGTTAAAGGGGGAAAAACAACCGTTGGCTAGTTCTTTGGGTTTAAGCTCCATCTTGTGATTAATCACCACGCAGAAATTGTAGCATTTAAGTTGACAACTGGCAAACTTGATGATCGCAAACCCGTTCCAGAAATGGTAGAAGGGATGAAAGGAAAAGCATTCGCAGATAGAGGGGATATTTCAGAAAAACCGACTTATATTTTAATGCAAAAGGGAATTCATCTTTTCACAAAAGTAAAGAAGAAGATGAAAAATTAATGAATCACGTTAGTGGATAAACTCATGCTAAAAAAAGGGCTATGATTGAAAGTGTGAATCATCTGTTGAAAAATAGCTGTCAGATAGAATATCATCGGCACCCAAGCCGATGGAATTTTCTTAGCAATCTGATGGCAGGTCTTGCTAATTATTGCTTGAATCCATCCAAGCCTCGCCTGTTCTTTTCAAATACAGAAATCGAAGCTGCTAAGCTCCTAGAATATTTTTGAGGGTTTCTTACGTTAAACTGGTGTAGATTTAGATGTTGTAAAGCGGTTAAAGGTGTCAAATGGACTAATCCTGCAACAGTAAGATCAAAGCACCCACTCAGATTTAGATACTGCAAAGCGGTTAAGAGAGTCAAAAGGGTTAGCTCAACATCAATAAGATTGTAGTAATAGTTTAGAACTTAATATTATAAAGTCATCAAAGCTATCAAATGCGTTAATCCATTGTTAATAAGCTTAACGCAAGAGTTCAAATCGAAATACTGCAAAGCTATTAGGGCACTTGAGGCCCTAATAGCTTTGCAGTAGTAGGTATTGGCAAGACCTCAGATTCAACAACTTTTCCCAGAGACAACTATTTCTCTGTTTAAAGGTTTGCTCTTCTTCCATTTTAATTAACCAATGGATGGCCTCTCACAGATCCTTTCAGATTTTTCTATTTTTGCCTTTTTAACATCTGATTTGCATAAACGTCATTAAGGTAAGCTATCCAACCTTATTTTTAAATTGAGCGAAGCTGTTAAATTTTCAAAACGTGCTAATCCTGCATTGGTAAGATGCCAGCATTCGCTTAAATCTAAAACTTGCAAAGCCGTTAAGGGTGTTAAATGGGCTAATCCATCATCGGTAAGGTTATCGCAAGAGACTAAACCTAGATACTGCAAATTCGTTAAAGGTGTCAAATGGGCTAATCCATCACCGGTAAGATTTTTACAGAAGCTTAAATTTAGAGTTTGTAAAGCCGTTAAGGATGTTAAATGGGCTAATCCTGCATCGGTGAAATTATTATTATCATAAACGCTTAAATCTAGATGTTGCAAACTCGTTAAAGGTGTCAAATGGGCTAATCCTGCATCGGTGAAATTATTATTATCATAAACGCTTAAATCTAGATGTTGCAAACTCGTTAAAGGTGTCAAATGGGCTAATCCTGCATCGGTGAGTTTCTTACAGCCACTTAGATTTAGATGCTGCAAAGCCGTTAAGGATGTTAAATGGACTAATCCAGCATCGGTGAGATTCTCCCACTCGCTTAGATTTAGATGTTGCAAAGCCATTAAAGGTGTCAAATGGGCTAATCCTGCATCTGTGAGTTTCTTACAATCGCTTAAATTTAGATGCTGCAAAGCCGTTAAGGGTGTCAAATGGGCTAACCCTGCATCGGTGAGATGTCCGTAATTATTTAAATTTAGATGCTGCAAACCCGTTAAAGGCGTCAAACGAGCTAATCCTGCATCGGTGAGATTCTCACAATCGCTTAAATCTAGATGTTGCAAAGCCGTTAAAGGTGTCAAATGGGCTAATCCTGCATCGGTGAGATTCTTGCACCTGCTTAGATTTAAATGTTTTAAAGCCACTAAGGGCCTCAAATGCGCTAATCCAGCATCTGTGAGATTACCACATCCGCTTAGAGTTAGATGGTGCAAACCCCTTAAAGTTGTCAGATGGGCTAATCCAGCATCGGTAAGATCCACACAGTCGCTTAGATCTAGATGCTGCAAACCCGTTAAAGGTGTCAAATGCGCTAACCCATCGTCCGTAATAGCCTGACACACCTCTAAATGAAGCACTTTTAAGTTTTCACAATTTTTTAATGCTAAAAGATGGGCATCGATCAAATAAATATTGGTTGAAAAATCCAGAGCTTCTATCTCTTTTGAGAAATGATTTATAATCCTTTCAAACTCCGCTAACCGAAAAGTCTGGTTTAATAATGTGCTCACAACAGTCAATTCTAAATAATTCTTCAAATTATTTAATTGACAGCGACGTGCGAAATTTAAAAGCTCTTTTAATCTGACTAAACTTTCTTCAGTGGAACTAAATGGTTCAAATCTCTGAGATTTGTACCCATCTATCAGCTGTTTTTCTAAATTCTTTGCCACTTCTGTCAATTCATAATAATCAGCGAGTTGAATGGCTGAAGTGATTTCTTCTAAGGGAACTTTAAAGTTAGCGTCCATCAGGCAATCGAGCAAAAGTGTAAAGTCTTTTTGTGTTAAAGCGAGAGGATGTTGCAGGGTTTCTTGAAATTGCCCCGACCACAGATTCTTAAAGTAGTGTGATTTTTCCCTTAACAAAGCTAGCTGAGAGTGAGAAATAGTTAGAAAAGTTCCCTCGTGAAAGCTCAGTTGAATTTCTTCAGATGAAGGTGAAAGAGCGGGAGCTAGAATTGTTGGTGCACTAGTTTCTTCTAGATTAGGCAAAGGATTGTCTAGGGGAGCATTTTCATTCTCAAGTTGATTGTTAATGTCTTGAGGGGGATAGTAAGATGGAGTCGTTGTATTGGCGAGGTAACTGTGACTAAACCCTAAATTAGAAATATTCAAAATGACCATCCCAATGAGTAAAATAAATTTTCATTTATAAATATTTTAACAATATGGCGTATAGATAAAAATTATTGCAATATTAATAAGTTAAAATAAGCAGTCAAATTTTAAGAGAAAGTTTCATTTTATCAATAAAAATCCATTAAAAATTAAATAAGAGTCAGTATAGTTCAAATATATAAACTCCTTGGTTTTGAATGTTTTGCCTACGTCAAGCGAGCCTCTTCCCATTTAAAGAGCCACGCTAAATGGGGAAAAACAACCGTTGGCGGGTTCTTTGGGTTTAAGCTCCATCTTGTGATTAATCACCACGCAGAAATTGTCGCATTGAAGTGGACAACTGGCAAACTTGGTGATCGCAAACCCGTTCCAGAAATGGTAGAAGGGATGAAAGGAAAAGCATTCGCAAATAGAGGGTCTATTTCAGAAAAACTGACTCATACTCTAATGCAAAAGGGAATTCATCTTTTCACAAAAGCAAAAAAGAAGATGAAAAATAAATGGATCACGTTAGTGGATAAACTCATGCTAAAAAAGAGAGCTATGATTAAAAGTGTGAATCATCTGTTGAAAAATAGCTGTCAGATAGAGCATCATCGGCACCGAAGCCGATGGAATTTTCTTAGCAATCTGATGGCAGGTCTTGCTAATTATTGCTTGAATCCATCCAAGCTTCGACTGTTCTTTCCAAAGACAGAAATCGAAGCCGCTAGGCTCCTAGAATATTTTTGAGGGTTTCTTACGTTAAACTGGCGTTAATTTAAATTGAGGAATTTATGCCAATTCTATTTGTTCGTCTTTAATAAAAATTCTTTTTTAAAAATCCTGTATTGAATGATTTTCCAATTCATTTGACGGTAAGATTGAATAATTCCTTTTTTCACTTAACAAGCCATTTCGAAAATCTTTTTCAAGGCATATTTGATTGTTGATAATTTTCCGCTATAAAAAATTTCATTTTAAAAAGTACTCTCTATTTTGAATATTTCCTTCCTGTTTGTACGTTGAGCATTAATGTTTTATTTAATCATCTTAAAACACTATTCACTTTTTTCCTCCTATTGGGTATCTAGATTCAGATTCATAAAAAGGCGACTTATTTAAAAAATATATTTTGATTTGAAATTTATTAGTAGAAGCCAAAATTTGTCCAGCTAGGGTGATGAATAATGGTTGGATAAATTTTATATCATGATACCCGGTTAAATTAATTGATTGTGTGAGTGAGAGAACTTTTGCCAGTTGTGTTGAATAGACGTTAAGTGGATAAAAGGAGAAGAAACTTATTCGTAACTAAGGTTTAAATGGATTTTACTTCATATGGGGAATTGGAGAAAGAATGAGAGGGAGAATTCAGTGGCAGAGAAGGGGATCTGATATACGGGTTAAATTGAAAGAAAAACTTTGAGGGATTTTAGTCTATGTTTCTTCATCCGAAAAGTTAGATTTACTAGATAGAGAATAGATAAGAGATAAAGATTGAGCTAGTGTGAATGAATAGACAATTTTTTGGGATGACGCAAAATCAAATTTTATTTTTCCCTATGACAAGAGGACAAGGGGTATTTTGTTTGGGAATTGAACAGGAGAGGAAAAAATGAGAGAATAGCTATAAAAACATTTTTTACGATAGATTCATTAAAATTTTGAGAATTGGTTAATTTGGCTAGAGGAAAAATGAAAATAAAAAGGAGAATTTTTATTTCCAGAAAAGTTTATATTAAACTTTTTTATTTAAATAAATTCAATGGATTCTAGGCAAATAAACCCAAAATTCGAGTTAGTTATCATGCTGAAATGATTATTATTTTGAAAACCGCATGAATATAAAGTGAAATTTAGAATATCGCGCATTTTATTTGAAGATAATGAATTTAAATCAGAGCTGCGAAAACAACTCTGATTTAAGCGATAAGTATTACTTTAAGTAACTTGAGGCATGGTATAAAAGCGATAAAGCAAATATACTAAATACAGGTATTTTAACTGGTTTAAAGTGAACAAGTTTATAACCGATATTGACGATACATAAAACAATTAATGCAGGATAACAAACTTCTAAAATAGGAGCTAAAAAAGCAATAATTCCTGTAAAATTCAATGTTGAAAAAATGAAAGAAACAACTAGAGTGAGAATGAGAGAGTTATGATAAGAAATTTTTCCTTTAGAAACATCAAAATGTAAAAATTCTGCAAAAACAACCGCAAGTGCAATGGCTGTAGTTAGACAGGCTAATGCAACGGCAATCGAAGCGACAATTCCTGCATTCGGACCTAAAATTTGATGAGATAAAGTTGCTAAAACTTGTTCTTTAGAAACTTCAGCGAGATTTTCGCTGTTATAGGCAGCAACATAGCTAAATCCTAAGTAAACCAAACCTAGCAAAAATGCCCCAATACAGCTAGCTTTTAGAGTTAATATTATCATTTTTTTATAATTAACATGCTCATGCGTTTGTGGTTCAACTCCTTTTTTCAAGCAAGCTAGTACGACTGAACAAAAAAAGAATGCTCCTAAAAGATCCATTGTTTGGTAGCCTTCTTGTAGTCCTACTAAAAATGTCTCATAAGGTTGATGAATTGAAGCAGGCAGACCATTTGCTTCCCAAAAACCCTTTAAAATAATAATAAGCAAAGAAAATAAGAGAAAGGGAGTTAAAACATACCCTAATACATCGATAATGTTATTTTTGCGAAAAGTGAATAAATAAATTAAAATACAAGAAATAATACTAAAAGGAATCAGTTCTAAATGAGGGATAGCAAGACTAATCGTAGAATAGGAAAGAGCGATACATCGTGGTAAAGCTCCAAATGGGCCAATTAATCCCATGATAGTAAGAGCTATTAAAAAACCAGGAATCTTGCCTAAACGATTAAAAAAAGCTCGGTAATTTCCGTCAAAAAGAGTCATTGCAATCAGACCGAGAAAAGGAACTCCGACAGCTGTAATAAGAAGTCCAATAATAGCATATATATTTTGATCTTTTGCATGTTGCCCTAATGCGAGCGGAAATACAACATTTCCTGCTCCAAAAAACATTGAGAACATAGCAAGGCCAGTCGCTAAAGTATTTGACCTTGGTGAAGGTTTTTTCATATATTTCCTTTAATTTTCACTCTGTAAGATGAGTTTATCGATAAAAAATCAAAATAGTTTAATAATGGTAACGGATCACAATGAATTAATTTAAAATGGATAGGTGGAGATAAAAACAGTCGTATGTATATGTGCGCTTAGCGCACAATAATGACATGAAGGAGAGAAGAGTTTAAAATAAATTTTAAGTGCAACATCTGAAAAATATTGTTAAATTTAGTAAATAATTTAATGTTTCAAGTTTTTAAAGTCAACGTCGAATTGCTAAGTAAATACTTAGTGATTTATTTTCTATTCTAAATACCCAAATCTTTCTAGGGGTAAAAATATTTTTGGGAATAACAATCCTTACTTGAATTTATTTAGCTGGTACAGCAAGAAAAAAAAATTCAAAGCAAAAATTATTGATATTCAATGATATTACTGTATGATCTTGGTATCATCTTGACTTTTGATCATCGAACGGAGTATGAACTTAGGTAATTTTAAGAAATGGATAAAATATGAAAAGAGAACTGCAAGCTGTTAAAATTGCTCCATCGATTTTAGCGGGAGATTTCGGACATCTAGCAGATGAAGCTAAAAAAGCTGAGCAAGCAGGAGCAGATTCACTGCACTTAGATATTATGGATGGACATTTCGTTCCAAATTTAACGATGGGTTCTCAAGCAGTCGCTGCTATCAATCGAGCAACAGATTTGTTTTTAGATGTTCATTTAATGATTTATAACCCATTTGACTACATTGAACGTTTTGTCCAAGCTGGAGCTGATAGTATTACTTTTCATATGGAAGCAACAGAAGATGTAGAAGAAACACTGGCTTATATTCGAAAATGTAATATACGAGCAGGTTTGGCATTCAATCCAGAAACATCTGTTTCTATGATACCTAAATATTTAGATAAATGTGATATGATTCTCTTGATGACTGTCAATCCAGGTTTTGGAGGACAAAAATTTATCGAAAAAGTGCTAGATAAAGTGCAATTTACAAGAGACTTGTGTAACCAGCTTAATATTCGAGCAGGGGGAGTGACCCTTAAAGATAATTCATCAACGGGTCATCAACTTCCTCCTTTTGATATTCAAGTCGATGGAGGGATTACTCATTTGAATGTAAGACGTTGCGTAGAAGCGGGGGCAAATGTTATTGTGGCAGGGACAAGTCTTTTTAAATCTCCAAACTTTGCCGATGCAATAAAGCAAATGCGGCAGTCTGCCGAAGGTCATTAAAAAATTAATAAATTGTTAACAGATAACTGTAGGAATTATGGCGACAAGTAATCAATTGACTCCAGGAATGACACTTTCCATTAACAACAAACTTTATCGTGTTGAATCCAGCGTAAAAGTAACAGTTCCTAAAGGGACTCCTTTTATTAAAGCTAAACTAAAAGATTTGAGCAATAATGAAATGGTTGAAAAAAGCTTTAAGCTAAATCAACCGATTAAAGATGTGTCATTAATTGAACGTCGCTTAGAGTTCCTTTATCCTGAAGGAGATGAGTATCTTTTTTTGGATGTTGTTAATTTAGACCAGGTCCTCGTTCCAGCTGAAATCGTGAGTGGCAAAGTTAATTATCTCAAAGAAGGGGTCGAAATTAAAGCTTTTTTTTATGGAGAAACAATCTTTGCAGTCGAGCTTCCGCAGTTTTTAGAATTAATGGTTGCTAAAACGCATTCGGATGACGAAAATGATCTAGCTAATGGAGCAAAAATTGCCATTTTAGAAACAGGGGCAAAAATTGAAGTTCCACCTTTTATTGAAACAGGAGATATTATCAAAGTTGACACTAAAACTGACGAATATATTCAACGTGTTTGATATTTAAAAGTGAAAATTAAGGGAAGGATAATCAAGTGCTTATGATAAAGATAAACAGGATCCATTCATTGATTATCGAGTTTATATTAAGTCTAAATGAAATATTTACAGAAACGGCTCCTGAAGCTATTTTATTAAAACAAACTGAAATTTTGACTTCGACAATCTCAGCGAAATTGATTCTTGAGCAAAATTCGCCTGCAAAGGCAAAAATTTTTAAATTTTGCCCTGAGGTAACAACAAACTATTGCTTACTTTGGTCGTTTTCCTTATCGAAATGCTATTTTAGGTCGAGATTCCGACCCTTAAAGGAAAAATTTATTCAAGTCAACAAGGGGCAAGCCCTTTTTAAGATGTTCTCATTTTTATTTAATTAGAAAGGAAATCGACGTGGAATTAAAACACATCAAAGAACTTATGGCAGTGATGGGGCGAACAGGAACAAAACGGCTCCAACTTAAACAAAATGAATTCGAATTAATACTCGAACGACAAGAGAATGGGCATGGACGATCAATAACTGATTCCACACTAATCGATTCAGAAGAACAAATTAGAACATATTTACAACAACGTACGGATCAAGCCCTTTCCCATGGTGCCGAAATGCCAACTGCTCGCCCTCCAATTCCTATTGCTGTTGAAGCTCCCAAAGTCGATACTAATAGCCTTTATGTCACATCTCCTATGGTAGGAACTTTTTATGGAGCCCCTTCACCTGATGATCCAAGTTTTATCAAAGTGGGAGATCGAATCGAAAAAAATAGTGTGGTTTGTATTATCGAAGCGATGAAAGTAATGAATGAAATTAAAGCAAATGTCTCAGGTGCAATAGCTGAAATCTTGGTCGAATCAGGACAGCCTGTAGAATTTGGTACGAAACTTTTCCGAATCGTTGAGTAATTTTTATTTATGCAAAAAGTTCTTATCGCTAACAGAGGCGAGATTGCCGTTCGAATTATTCGTGCTTGTCACGATTTAGGTCTTCAAACTGTGGCTGTTTATTCGCAAGCAGATGCTGAAGCTTTACACGTTCTTCATGCTGACGAAGCCATTTGTATTGGAGAAGCCCCTTCCCATAAATCTTATCTTAAAGTGCCAAATATCCTTTCTGCTTGTGAAATTACCGGAGCTGATGCGATCCATCCGGGTTACGGTTTTTTAAGCGAAAATGCAAATTTTGCCTCTATTTGTGAAAGCTGTGGCTTAAACTTTATTGGACCGGCTCCCCAATCTATTGCATTGCTTGGTGATAAAGCTAAAGCTAAAGCAACAGCAAAAAAAGCTGGTTGTCCTGTTATCCCAGGCTCAGATGGAGTTGTAGTGGATATTAAAGAAGCTTTGAAAGACGCAAAAAAATTAGGTTTCCCTATTTTCATTAAAGCTGTTGCGGGAGGTGGCGGGAAAGGAATTCGGATAGCTTATAACGAAGAAGAGTTTACTAAGCTATTTGCAGCTGCACGAGCTGAAGCTGAGGTAAGTTTTGGAAATCCAGACGTCTATTTAGAAAAAATGATTATGAATCCTCGACATATTGAAGTGCAAGTGTTAGGGGATAAATTTGGTCATTATATTCATTTAGGAGAAAGAGATTGCACTACTCAACGACGCAGACAAAAACTCATTGAAGAGTCTCCAAGTCCGGTTCTCAGTCAAAAAATGCGCCAAAGGATTGGTCAAGCAGCTGTCAATGTTGTTAAAGAAGCTAATTATTTTTCTGCGGGAACAGTAGAATTCCTTTTAGACAAAGATCAAAACTTTTATTTTATGGAAGTAAATACACGTATTCAAGTTGAGCATACGGTCACAGAAGAATTAACAGGTATTGACCTTGTAATGGAACAGCTCAAAATTGCTCGTGGAGAAAAATTGATTTTAGAACAAAAGGATGTAAAATTCACTGGTCATGTAATTCAATTTAGAATTAATGCAGAAAATCCTAGCCACAATTTTGCTCCCTCTCCTGGAAAATTAGAATATTATCTTCCTCCTGGTGGCCCCCACGTTAGAGTTGACAGCGCTTGTTATTCAGGATATTCCATTCCTCCTAACTATGATTCAATGATTGCTAAATTAATCGTGAAGGGGAAAGATCGTACAGAAACTATTGCAATAGGAAAAAGAGCCCTAAGTGAATTTCATATCGGAGGGGTTAATTCCACAATACCTTTTCACCTTTATATGTTAGAAGATCCAAAATTTTTAAATGCAGATTTTGATCTGACTTATATCGATAACCTAATTGCAGAAGGTAATCGCTTTGAATTAGAATAGATATTGTCCAGTCTTTTGCTTAAAATTTATAAGAAAAGAATTCTAAAATATATTTTCCTTGTAAATTTTGAGCAAAAATATTGGATTTATTGGTTCACAATAATGCCTTTTTTGCAGAGGCTTTCAAACAAATTTTTCATTTAACTTCATTGAAAAATTGTCTTTAATTTTTTGTTTAATTAAACAACTCTTTATTATTTCTTAATTGCTTTGTAAGATATTCGTGAAATATTTAAAAAAGCTTGCATGAGAGAATTTTTTCAAAAGTAATTTTAGAAATAGGTAAAAGAGCTTTCAGTTTGATTTAAATAAACTATAAAAACTACGAATATCGAGAATTAATAATGAAAATAAAATTTTATCAACTAACTAGTGTCTTAATTGTGGCTTTTTCATGGAAATTTTTGGCTGCCGCTGAAATAGCCGAAGAGCAATTAACACCATTAGAATTATCATACATTGAAGAAAAACGGTTTAAAGAAATTCCCACAGAAGTTCATGCGCTTTTGCAGTCTACTGGACAAAATCCCATTAATTTTGATGATGAAGAGCTTCTTTACCGAATTCATAATGATGCTTACTACGCACCAATGGCTATTTCTGGAAATGCCGATGTCATTCAATTGAATGACGGTTCTCATTGGTCTGTTCATCCTTATCAAAGAGAAATAATACGTCACTGGGTACAAACAGACATCATTTTTATTAAGCCCAAATCTTCTTGTTTTTCTAACTATGCCTATGTCTTACAAAATCGATCGACTCGTGAAATTGTTGAAGTAAATTTGATTGGTGCTCCACAATCTATGGGCTCGGCTACTCGTTGGATTGTTAATCTTGAGCCTCGAAAAAAACTTATCCAATTAAATGACAATACCATTTGGCAAATTAATCAAGACGACTATACTTTTAGGAAATGGCATATAGGTCAATTAGTATTAGTCGGCGTTAATAACCATTGGCGTACTGCTCAATTCCCACATATTTTGATTAATACTGCCTTGTATGGTGTTCCTTACAGTGAAGCAGAATTTATTGGTTATCCCACTTATTAATAATAAATTAATTAGAAAGGTATCAAATAATGGATCCTATAAATATTTTCAGATCATGGACAACAACACATAGAAATGATTTTCCTTCGCACACAATTGTAACTGATGCAATTGTGGCAGTTGCAACGAGCGTAATTTCATTAACTTTTGCCGATGCTTATCAAAGACAGTCTCCTCAATTTTCAGCAATATTGAGAATCGTTCCTGTGATAGCTGTGGCTGTATGGGTAATTAGAAGACTTGATTTTAATGCTGTTTACCTATCGTCATCTTTTCCGATAGAGCTGAACACTTTCGATCAACCTCATTACCAAAGCAATCATTTTGGAAGAGTTTGGAATTGGTGTAGCACTCCATACTATTGGGCAGCCAAAAGAATGTATTTACTTCCATTTATTCCCTTTCCTGTTATCAGTTCTGTACCTAAAAATAGGCAATATGGCTATGAAAATAATTATGATGTACCAACATATTCAAGCCATTTTCCAGTAATAAGGAATAATGAAATGTATTCACTTCCTTCAAGGCGCTTTTCTGAAGTGAATCATACCCCTGCAACACCACCCCCAACTTTTCGAGGGAGCTCGTATTCATCCATGCCTTTTCCTAATGTAGCTCAACCCTTTAAGACATCAAGTGTATCAACAAGTGCGAGTTTTTCTAGAAATACGTTTGGAAATATGCAAGAACTTCCTCAAACACGTTAATTTTAGTGAATAGGGTATGCTGATATCGGCTGCTTAATACTACGAATTTTATTTAAATGTTTAAAAATTTTTTAAAGCTCGATCACGTTGATAATGACGTTCAATTCCGTTTGCAACTTCTTCTGGATCATCCGTAATTTGAAACATTTGCAAATCACAGGGAGAAATACATCCATGAGCGAGCATGGTATCTTCCATCCAAGCAACCATTTTGTCCCAATAAGCTTTACCCATTAAATAAATAGGGAAGGCTTTGATTTTTTTTGTTTGGATGAGTGTTAAAGCTTCAAATAGTTCATCCAAAGTTCCTACCCCTCCAGGTAAAAAGACATATCCTTGCGCGTAGCGAATAAACATCACTTTTCTAATAAAAAAGTAGCGAAAATTAAGTCGATATTTGAAATCGATAAATCGATTCGGTTCACTTTCAAACGGGAGATCAATCGCAAGGCCACAAGAATGGCCTTTGGATTCTTGAGCACCTTTATTAGCCGCTTCCATAATTCCCGGCCCACCTCCAGTGATAATCGCGAAGCCTTTCCGTGAAATATGTCTTGCAACATCAACTGCTAAATTGTAGTAAATAGATTCTGGCGGTAGACGAGCAGATCCAAAAATAGAAACGGAAGGACCTAGATTTGTCATTGTTTCAAAACCATCGACAAACTCTGAAATAATTCTAAAAACACGCCAAGAATCATGGGTAAAAAGTTGTTTTTCAATTTCAGGATTTAAAGCCATTGAGAACCCCCATGAATTCGTATCGCTTCGGTTTTCGCCGAAATTAATTTTGTAAATTTCTTGTTTCTGCTTCTTTTTGCCTATTTCAGTTGGTTATGTCAATAAAAAATTTGAAAGTTTATAATAGGGGGATTTATAAAGAATGAGAAAGAATTAGCTAGACGAATAAAAAGCTATTTAATCGAAAATGAATTTAGATTGACAGCGAAGTTTGACTATTATTAAATAGTTTAGCCTTTATAGATTAGAGATCCGGAAAGGCTTATTTATGCTGGAGGAGAAGAGTGTTTGTTAGTTTTAGGCATAATTCGAGAAAAAATGCGTTCCATTCGAGTTTGCTTAGCCTGACTATCTCCATGATGAGCTTTGCCATTTGCCACTTCATGAAGGTTTTCAATGGCAATAAATGCCTTAGGATCTTCTCGTAAAATCAAATCTTTGAGCTCTGCTAATTGAAGTCTTTCTGCAATGACATAAAGAATTTCACGCTCATCCCCAGAAAACCCCCCACGTCCGTACATAATAGTCAAACCCAATCCAAGTTCGTGGACAATCGCATCGGCTATTGCTTTTGATTTTGAAGAAATAATTAAAACGGATTTTGTTTCATCCAAACCGACGATCACCGAATCCATAATTTTAATCACGACAATATAAGTGATTAAAGACATGAGGGGAGGATGCCAATCTTTAAAAACAAATCCTGCTGCCCCAAACACAAAAATATTGCAAACTAAAACGACTTGACCAACAGTAAAGCCCGTTTTACGATTAATGATGATTCCTAAAATTTCAGTTCCATCCAAACATCCACCTTCGCGGATAATTAAGCCAAGACCAATTCCTAAAATAGCTCCGCCAATCACAACAACTTCTAAGCTATCTCCTCGAAACTGAATATGCAGCATATTGCTGATAAAAATCATTGAAGCAGCAAATAAAAAGGTTGCGAAAAGCATGTGAAGAACAAAGACTTTTCCAATAGATCGGTAAGCTAAAACAAGAAAGGGTAAGTTTAGGAGAATTAAAAGATAAGGAATTAACGATTGTCGAAAAACGTTTCCTAATATCATTGCGACTCCGACAATACCACCATCAATCAAATTATTTGGAATAAAAAAAACTTCTAAAGCAAAAGCGGCTAAAAATGCTCCTATGGCGATCCAAAGGTAAGTAATAATCATTGAGAGAACGGAACGTTTCGAGGGGTGAGAAACATGCATAGTGGAACGCCCTTAGAGGATGAAAAAACCTAAAACTTTAACTTCGCAAAGACAGTCATCAATAGAAAAAAGGGAATTTTAAACTTACAGATCGAAAGAATGATTGAAGCGAACTATCTTAAAAATAGAACGCGGGAGACGGGACTCGAACCCGCAACTTCCGGCGTGACAAGCCGGTGCTCTAACCAATTGAACTACTCCCGCATTTGCAAGTATTGGGCGCAAAAGGACTCGAACCTATGACCACCTGTGTGTAAGACAGGAGCTCTACCAACTGAGCTATACGCCCTGCAAAATAAGCCTAAAGATTACATGTTCAATGAATTTAGCACAAGATACTTTTTTTATAATATTTAAAATATTCATAAATTTTTAATATTAAGAAAATTATGAAATGACTGTAAAAAGTATGATTAATTTTATAACATTTATCACATGACATTTTAGATCTTTCTTTTAAAAACCTAGATTTTTAATGGCAATTTAAACATCTTTTTTTTAAATAAAACTCAGGTTATAGCCTTGAATCGTTACCGGCATGTATTTTTTTTAATAGGTTGCTTTCTTTTTTTGACTAGTTGTGGACCTAAATCTTTAGAAGATTACAAAGAAGAAGGTAAAGGGATTACTCGCTCTCTTATCCAAGAGTTGCGAGAAATTCGAAATAGAGATCAATTACTTGCTTCGACGAGCCTTTTACAAAAAAGATTTGATCAATTAGTTTTTGTAATGATTGGAGCTAGAGAATTTCAATATAAATACCCTAATATGGAATCTCATGAATTGACTCTAGCAGACCATGAACTTAGTGATAAATTAAGAATAGAATTAAACCGAATTTACCACATCGAAGGCGCTAAACAAATAATAGAAAAATGTCAAGAAATGGCCTTAAATCGTTTAGATGCTTGCGAAAAAAAATTAAGTAAATAATTTGAAGAGTAAGCCTTATGAAAGAACGGATTAATGTATTTGCTGAGTCTCTGCAAACACTACTTTTGGACGCAAAAGAGAAAGGCATGACAATTGAATCACTGATTCGTAATTTAGCTAAAAAAGGGCAAGCCGTTCTCTTGGTTTTATTAAGTCTGCCTTTTTGCCAACCTATTCAAATTCCCGGCTTTTCCACTCCCTTCGGAATTCTTCTCATATTTATTGGATTGAGAATAGGGTTTGGACAACAAATTTGGCTTCCTAGATGGATTTTAGGAAAAAAAATTCCTTATTCAGTTTTAGAAAGAATTGCAAAATTAGCATTAAAAGTAACAAATAAATTGCGCTATTTTGTCTATCCTAGGCTTCCAAATCTGGTAAAAAATCCTATTTTATTAATTTTCCATGGGCTAATGATTGCTATTTTGGGATTTGTCTTAGCTTTGCCATTACCAATTCCTTTAAGTAATATTTTAGCTGCTTATCCTTTACTTATTTTCGGATTAGCGATTTTAGAAGACGATGGTGCGGCAATTCTTATTGCCTATGGATTAAGCCTAGTATGTTTCACAATACTTGCGGGTTTAATCTGGTTAGGAAAAGAAGGAGCATCTAGTTTTTTTGATTTTTATGTCTATAGATAAAAACATACAAGCCTCTACATATTCCCTTCCTCATTCTCATAGTTTTTTATACATAAAACAAGTTTTACAAGAACTCTGTTCTGTTTTTTCTTTCTTTTTTATATAATAATCAGAAAAATGTGCATGTTTTCTCTTATTATTTATTTTATGCATATAAAAAAAGAAGAATTAAATCTTTTAATTTAAATCAGTTGAAAAAGACTTTCTTAGTTTGATTCAATAGAACTACAGCTTCAAAGTATTTTAGATTAAAGATTTAATTTTATGCGTACGCAATTAGCAGTTAATGAAATGAAGGAATCTCATTGTGAATGTTTTAGAAAAGAGAGTGGAAAATCAAGTTCAATTTTGGTCACTTTTAGGTCCATTTTTAATTCTTCTCTCGATAGCTGTTTTACTTTTTAAAGTCTCTTCACATTGGTATTTTCCTTTAAGTGCTTTAATTGGAATTCCTCTATGTGTCAAATGGAAAATAAAGGGCATGGCAGCTGCACTTGGCTGTCTGTTATCTTTTTCTGTTGTAGGCTATCTTTCGATTGATTTGGATGAGCAATTTTGGCACGTTGGAATGGCTTTAGCAATGGCCTTTTCTTTCATTGTTTTGACCCTGTCTTTAGAAGAGGTTGAGGGGTTGGTTGATAAATTACAACTTGAGTCTCAAAGCCGTTTAGACAATTTTTTACGTTTAGAGGAAAAGCTAAAGACAATGGAACATACCTGGTTTGTAGAAAAGGAATCCATTCAAGGCCAGATTATATCTCTTACAAATGATCTTACGCAAATTCAAGATGAAAAACAGACATTTTATAAGCTCGCTTTACTTTCTAAAGATGAACTTTCTCACTTCAAGAGTGAACATGACAAACTTTTACAGGAACTATTTTACAAAAAGCAGTCAATTGCTCAGTTGAATGAAAAATTGCATGATTCAGAAATGCATTTACAAGAATATATCAATACGGATTCAGCAAGTACAATTTCTAAACTTAAACAAAATATCTCTAATTTAGAAGAAGAAAAAGAACTCATTGATTCGCAATTTCAAGAACTCAAAAAAGATCATGAGCGCTTATTGGAAGTTCTTTATAAAAGCCAGCAGAATGAAAAAGAATACTTAAAACAGTGTGAAGATTCTCAAAAAGAAATCGAAAGCCACCAGATTTTAATTAAAAATTTTCATGATCAATACCAATGTTTAGAAAATGAGAAAAATGATATTCAATCCCATCTAATATCTGTGCAAACTCAATTGGAGCGAACAACTTTTCTTATTCAGCAAAATGAATCATTTATTCAAATACAAACCCATAAAATTCAACAACTAGAACAATTGTTGGAACAAAGAGAAACTGAAATTCAGTTACATGCAGAAACAAAAATTTCATTGCAAAATCAACTTGTTGGAGAAGAAATTTTAAAAAAACATGGGGAAGATTTAAAGTACAAGTTAGAGCAGCTTCAAACTCAACATGATCAAGAAAAAGACATCCTTGAACAACAGCACCTAGTTCAACAAAACCAACTACGGGGGCAGTTAAATCAATTAATGCAAGAAATTGATGATTTAAATAGTCAAACCTTAAATTACCAGGCTCAAGGCGAGAAAATTCAAAAAATTCAAGTGCAGCTTCAGTTGTCTCAAGAGTTAAATCAAGAATTAGAGCAAGATTTAGAGGAGCTTCGTGAAAAGCTTTTAACTTATAAACAAGAGCTAGATGAAACCAATCAGCATTTGATCGAAATAGATTTATTAAAACAAAGTAAGCTCGGATTAGAACAAGAATTAGGTCTGATCACTGAGCAATTGAAACAGAGTCAACAAGAAGTAGATCAGCTAAAAACTGTAGAAAACCAATTGATTTTAATGACAGAAAATAATCAGTTGCTAGAAAAAACTGTCGATCAACTTAAAAAAGAATTTTTAGAGTTACAAGAAAAAACAAGCTCTTTTCAATTATCTGAACAGCATAAAAAATTTACGGAAATTCAATTTCGTAAAATGGAAGGCCTTTATCTTCAACTTAGAAAGCAATTTCAAGAAAAATCAATGGTCCTTGACAAAACACGACAAGAGCTCTTTTTGACTCAAGAAAAAATGACTAGCTTATACAAGTCTATCGAAGAAGAACAGATTTTTGATTTTTCCGAAAATGAAAGGTTTTTGCAAAAAGATTTACACATTTTATCGGTAGAGTATGAGAAAGTCATTTCAGATTATAAGGTTGAAATAGACGAAATGTCAGATTTGATCTCCATTTTATTGAAACAATGCTAGATTTATCTCAAAACTTGAGGTTGGTTTATTCATTTAGAATCCCTATAAACTTTCAGCAGCTTTACACCAAATAGTGAGAGGTTGATTTGAGACTGAATCAAAAATTTAGCTATAAAAGCAAGAAATAACTATTGAAATTCGAATAATCTTACAAAAACTATCTTTTCCAATTTGTCAAAATTTCATGACCATCTTCTGTAACTAAAAGCGTGTGTTCCCACTGTGCACTTGCTTTCCCGTCTTTTGTTCTTGCTGTCCACTGGTCAATAGGATCAATAATTGCTTCTCTTGAACCAGCATTGATCATCGGTTCAATTGTAAATGTCATTCCAGGAACGAGAAGAATAGAATTATAATTGCGATGATGAGAAATTTGAGGTCCTTCATGAAAATTGATACCGACACCATGCCCAACAAATTGATAAACAACTGAACAGTTCTTTGAATGAGCATAATTTTCTATTACATCTCCAATTGCTGAAATGGCAATCCCTGGTTTTATTATCTCTATCGCACGCATTAAACAATTATAAGAGACGTCAACAACGAGTCGTTTTTCTGCGTCAACTTCGCCAATCATTACCATGGCACTGCAGTCGCCATAATAACCATTTAAAATGCATGTCACGTCAATATTTAAAATATCACCCTCTTTAAGAGGAATTTCATTTGGAATGCCATGGCAAATAACATCATTTAAAGAGGTACAAATACTTTTGGGAAAGGGAGGATGCCCATAATTTAAAGGAGCTGGAATCGCACCTGCAGCATCATGCAGTTTATGAGCATAATCATTGAGCTCTTGTGTTGTAACACCCACTTTTGCTTTAGCGCATGCTGCTTCTAAGATACGACTTGCTAGATGACAAGATGCTCGGATTCCATCAATTTGTTTTTGATCTTTAATAATGATGCGATGTTGGCGTAAGTATTCTTCACGGGTGCTTTCTTTAGATTTTCTTTGTGGAGAGCTTTCATTTGGATAATGACATTTTTTCCATTTTTGACCACTTCCACACCAACATATATCGTTTCTACCGATCATAAAAAATTCCTTTCTGCATTCAATCACCCTTATTTAAAATAAGAATATCTAAAAAATTATCTTTTAAGCAACCTTCATGCTAAACAAAGTTTGCAAAAAATGAGTATATGTTTCAGACAAATGAGTATATGTTTCAGACAAATGATTGCATATTTTTAATAAATTCATTAAGTTGCATAAAACATTAGAGAATTCTTCTTAGGCATAAAATGAAAAAAAAGCTTTCTCAAGGAATGCTTAAGAAAAGTTAGATAGCAACCCCTTTTTCTTATTTGGAGTTTCGCATGTCAAAAACGTCCCCATCTCATTTTTTTAATTATTCTGCTAGTAAAAAACTTCAAGAATTAGCTAAGCATCCTCTTGATTTAACTAAAGAACTTACTCCAGAAAGAGTAACACAATATGTCGCGGAAGCTGGTGGATTTAAACTACTTTACGGAACAGAAAGAGTAACAAATGATGTTTTGGCCGCGTTAAAACAATTGTCTGAAGAATCTCATGCTTTAGATAAAATGAATCGCATGCAAGATGGGGAGGTAATGAATTTTATAGAGAGGTTTCCTTCAGAAAATCGACCGGCATTGCACACAGCAACAAGAGATTTATTTGACTATCCTAGGACCGCTAAAAAAGCTCAAGAAGCGGCTCAATTGGCGAAAGCTGAACTTGAAAAACTTCGTCAATTTTTAGAAAAAAATGATCAGAATTATCATTTTACAGATCTTGTTACAGTTGCCATTGGAGGGTCTGATTTAGGGCCACGAGCTCATTATCATGCTCTGGAGCATCTTTTAAAACCTGGTCATCATGTTCATTTTATTTCCAATGTAGATCCTGATGATGTAGCAGGTGTTTTTAGAAAAATTCCTGATTTAAAGAAAACGCTTGTTGCTGTTGTTTCAAAATCTGGCACAACGCTTGAAACAGCAACTAATGAAGAATTGGTGCGCGAAAAATTTAGACAGGCGGGTCTAGATCCTAAAAAACATTTTGTTTCAATCACAATGCCTGGAACACCAATGGATAACCAAGAACAATATCTCAAAACTTTTTATATGTGGGATTGGATAGGAGGACGTTACTCAACAACTTCCATGTGCGGAGCCTTAATGTTATCTTTTGCCTTTGGAATCAATACCTTTTGGGAATTTCTTAAAGGTGCGCATGAAATGGATAGAATTGCTTTAGAAACCAATTTGAATAAAAATTTACCTTTATTAGCTGCCCTTTTAGGGATTTGGAATCGCAATTTTTTAGATTACCCTACTGTGGCTTTAATTCCCTACTCTCAAGCATTATTGCGATACACTGCTCATATTCAACAAGTAGACATGGAATCTAATGGAAAGCATATTGATCAGCAAGGGATCATGACTAACTTTCACACTGGACCAATTATTTGGGGTGAACCCGGGACGAACTCGCAACATTCTTTCTTTCAATTAATTCATCAAGGAACAGCGACGGTTCCCGTGAGTATTATTGCCTTCAAAGAAAATCTTTACGGAGAGGATCTAGAATTTCAAGGTACAACTTCTCAAGAAAAGTTATTATCAAATCTTTTTGCTCAAAGTCTTGCTTTAGCAACAGGGCAAATTTCAGAGAACCCAAACAAAACATTTTTAGGAAATAGACCGACAAATATTTTATTGGCTAAAAAACTTACTCCTTATACTTTAGGGGCTCTTCTTTCTTTTTTTGAAAATAAAGTGGCTTTTCAAGGATTTATTTGGGGAATTAATTCATTTGATCAAGAAGGGGTTCAATTAGGCAAAGTTTTAGCTAATCGTTTAATAAATGAGTTTGCTAATCAAAGAAAAAAAACAAAGCCTTCTTCTTTTGCAATTGGTGAAGCTTACTTGAAACATTTAGATCATTTTAGCTAATATAGATCTAAATCTCGGGTTTATGGCTTGGACATCATTTAAGTATTAAACTTATTGTTTTGTTTATGCGAGCTGTGAGTGAAAAAATAAATGGATGAAAATGAATTCTTTATTTCAAATTGAGATTCCTAAACGCAATGGATTATGTTCTGGTCACGCGGAAAGACTTCAAGCAGGCATGGAATATTATTCGTTAATTGTTGAAGGGGTAGATCAACAAGTGGTTCGACAAGATTTTTGTGCTGCTTGTTGGCCTCATGCAATTAAATCGGAGCTATTTTTGAAAAAAAGGGGTTTTTGGAAATCAAAAATTGAGCATAAAAAAAATGAAGTGCCTTCTTTACGTTTCGATCGCGCTTTACATCTTTTAAAAGAGCTACTTAAACAACCCTCTCAAAATGAGGAAGAAATTTTTATTTTAAGTGTATTTCTTTCTCATTCAAAAAAATTAATATTAAGACAAGAATTTGAAAAAGAAGGAAGTCAATGGGGATTATACGAAATTGCCCATCAAGATGAATTTTTGACAATTAAAATTTTCCCTCTTACCACTTTAGAAACAGAAAAAGTACAAAAAAGGTTAGCCGAAAAGTTAGGTGATGGCCAAAAAATTAAGTCTTAACATTTATGATTAGAGACTTAGAAGATTTTTTTATTTATTTAGCTTCAGAAAAAGGATTAGCTCAAAATACTTTAGAGGCTTATCAAAGAGACCTTCTCTCTTTTGTAACCTTTTTGAAACAACGTTCAGTAAATAATTGGTCAGAGATTCATCTGCAAGCTATAATTGATTATTTAGCTTTAAAACAACAACAACATTACGCCTCTGCTTCTATTTGTCGAGCTCTTATCGCCATTAAAGTTTTATTTCGCTTTTTAAAACGAGAAGGAATGATTACGACAAATATTCTTCTTCTGATGGAAACCCCTAAACTTTGGCAATTAATTCCAGATGTTCTTTCTTTAGAAGAAATAGATCGTATATTAGCCATGCCTAACATTCAAACATGGAGAGGAGCACGAGATAAAGCAATTTTAGAAACTTTATATGCTTGTGGATTACGAGTATCAGAACTTTGCCAATTGAAAATTTATGATGTGGACGATACTTTTGTGCGTGTTTTAGGAAAAGGTGGAAAAGAAAGAATTGTTCCCATCGGGCAACAGGCAATTGCAGCCATCGATTGTTATTTGTCTTTTAGAGAGGGGGGAGAAAATTCCAGAAATGAATTTCTTTTTATCACGAAAAAAAGTAAACCGCTTACTCGTGTTCTTGTTTGGAAACTTGTCAAATTTTATGCTCATCAAGCATCTATCTTCAAATCCATTTCTCCTCATACTTTTCGGCATACGTTTGCGACTCATTTATTAGATCATGGGGCAGACTTAAGGGTGATTCAAGATATGCTTGGACACGCAAGCATCAATAGCACAGATCGATATACTCATGTTAGTCAAACACGCTTACAACAAGCTTTTCAAGCTTTTCATCCGAGAAATTGAAGAAATTTAAATTTGTTGTTAAGGTACAACCGCATTCGCTGAATTAGGTTGTTGACGTTGCTTGCAGCGATGGTAAAGATATGTTCCACATTTCGCTGAATAATAAAGTGTCGCGATGACAATTGATGTTGGTAGGGTATAAACAGCAACGAATGTTCCTATACTCCAAAAAGCGATCTGTTCAATAAAGGATTTTTGAGCAGAGTAAATTATATTAACTTTTTCTACAATTTCGCGTACATGACGTTCAAGAACAATCCCTATAGTACCACCCATTAGAAAAAGATTAGGATGAAGATAAAGGAGACAAGCAACGCTAATAGATTGAATGATAACGTCTAGGGCTACACGATGAGCAATTTTCGTTGTGATGTCGGTTAAAATTTCAGCTGCCTCTATCGTTGATCCCACTAAAGTATGACTGGTATAATATTGAATTCTATCAAGCATGAATATTTCCTAATTAGAAAATGATTTAAGAGCTCAAATTATTTTAGCTAAAGTTTAAATTTTCATTATTCAATAATAAAATCGCGTTAAATTCGATGAATTGTAAGGACATTATTATATATAATTTTTAATTTTTTTGACAATAGGTATTTAATTGAACTTAAGACTTTACAAAGATTATCATATAAATAAATGCAAAATTGTGCGGTTAGTTAGGAAGTGTAAGGATAAGAGTAGGGGATGCAGATTCCCATACTCAGATCCATTTCAAATAAAAAAAATATTAGCGATCGTCTTCGCTTTCAACTTCTTCTTCTTCTTCAGTAAATTCATCTTCTAAATTACTTAAAAAAATTTCGTCCATTAAACTATTTAGTAGGGTTAAGTGAGCAGCAATATCTACTTTAGTTTTTGTATCTAATGGCTTACCAGCAGAAAGAGAAGAGGCTTTATTTTCAATAATTGTGATCACTTCTTCAACAAATTTACCAATAGGCTCTAAAGAATCATCTTCTTGAACAGCTGAACTGATATCTTGTCTCGCTAAAACTAAATCTTCTTTAATTTCGGATAATTCTGGCAATTGAATGAAATCTTGGCTCATAAGTATACACCGTCCTTTAAAAATGGGTGATTGCTAAAATTTTTTATTCTTTCTGTGTTCTTTTAATCTTATCATTTGCAGAAATCATTTCTCTGGTCTATCTGAAAAGCTTAAATTTAACACATAGATAAATGATAATAGGGTTTGACTTTAATCCATGACTTCTATTTTGACAAGAATAAAATGATAATTATTTTATTAATAGAACTAATATAAAAAAAGACTAAATCTAATAAATTTAAAATATAAATTATTTGGTAGTGCTAAATAGGTAAGGCTATTTCAATAAACTGATCTAATTTGATAGATTAATTATTCTAATTCAAGCGGAGAAGAGCAATGAGATGTACGCACTGTGGCTCAGATTTGGTAAAGAAGAATGGTTATACAAGACATGAAAAGCAAAATTTTCGCTGTTTAGAGTGTGGCAAAYAGTGGAGCGAAAACAATGAAGCTAAAATCATTAACGAACAAACAAAGGAACTTGTCAGAAAAGCTCTTTTAGAAAGGGTATCTCTTAATGGAATTTGTAGAATTTTTGATGTAAGTATGCCATGGCTGCTAGATTTTATTAATTTCATTATCAATGATTTGCCTGAGGATTTAAATGCACAAGTCACATGTTGTGAGAAAGATGAATTGGAAGTGGCTAAACTTGAAGTAGATGAGCTATGGAGTTTTGTAGGAAATAAGAAAAATGATCAGTGGTTATGGCT
>NZ_BASL01000689.1:0-3178 GCF_000648255.1 Candidatus Protochlamydia sp. R18
TTTGACTGATGCCCATCTGTTAGCGTTAAAAAATTGTAAAAATTTAAAAGCACTACATCTCCAGGAATGCTACAAACTCACTGACACTGGTTTAGTATATTTGGCGCCTTTAGTGTCTTTACAATATTTGAATTTGTTTGATTGTATAAAGCTTACCGACGCTGGCTTAGCGCATTTGACACCTTTGGTGGCTTTAAGGCATTTAAATCTGATGGGATGTAATAAGCTTACGAATGCAGGATTAATGCATTTGCGACCTTTAATGGCTTTGCAACATTTAGATCTGAGTTGTTGTAGAAATCTTACTGACGCTGGATTAGCCCATTTGGCACCTTTAGTCGCTTTGCAGCATTTATGTCTAAGTGAGTGCATTAATCTCACCGGTGCTGGATTAGCCCATTTGACACCTTTAGTCGCTTTACAACACTTGAATTTGAATAGCTGCTATAAACTCACTGATGCTGGATTAGCCCATTTGACATCTTTAGTCGCTTTACAGCATTTAGACCTAAGCTGTTGCAGAAATCTTACTGACGCTGGATTAGCCCATTTGCGACCTTTAGTGGCTTTGCAGCATTTAGACTTGAACTGTTGTAAAAATTTTACGGATGCTGGATTAACACATTTGACACCTTTAGTGGCTTTACAGCATTTAGACCTAAGCTGTTGTAGAAATCTTACTGACGCTGGATTAGCGTATTTGATGCCTTTAGTGGCTTTATCGCATTTAAATTTGGCTGGATGCCATAATTTCACGGATGCTGGATTGGCGCATTTGGCACCTTTAGTGGCTTTGCAGCATCTAAATTTGGGTGATTGCTATAGACTCACGAATGCTGGATTAGAGCATTTAACGCCTTTAGTGGCTTTGCAGCATTTGGATCTAAGTGAGTGCGAAAAGCTAACGGATGCTGGATTAACGCATTTGGTGCCCTTAGTGGCTTTAACACATTTGGATTTGAGTGAATGCGATAAGCTCACGGATGCTGGATTGGCGCATTTGGCACCTTTAGTGGCTTTGCAGCATTTAAATTTGAGTTGGTGCGATAAGCTTACCGACGCTGGATTGGCGCATTTGACACCTTTAGTAGCTTTGCAAGATTTGTATTTGGGCTATTGCAAAAATTTCACTGAAGTTGGATTGGCGCATTTTAAATCCTCAGTAGCTCCACTCCATTTAAAAATTATTCGTTAAAGTAACTCTCAATGGCGTTACATACAGAAATATTACAGGTTTTTTTAAATTAAATTTTCATAGTTCTCACAAAATAATTAAAAAAGGAAGTTCAATAACTTCAGTTAGTGTTTTGAGTTTCTCCCAATTTGTTCGAACGTTTTTTTAAATTTGTCTAAAAAATTTTAATAGGATTTAAGTCTGGCGAATAAGGAAGAAGAAATAGAATTTTACATCCCGCCTTTCGTATCCATCGCTTTCAATACTTGTAATTTGTGAAAAAAAGCATTTCCATCATAGCTATTTGTCTAGGCTTAAGCTCTGGTATAAAAAAATCTTTTAACCACAGACTGAATAATTTGGTATGTCAGGTTCCCGTGTAGAAAAAAAACTAAGAGACGAGATTCTATTTTTGCCGCAATAAGATTTCATCGGACATAGCGAAGTCCTGAAATGGCTCCGCAAACTTCATCTCCTCGCATAAATCGAGCATACTCTTTTTGCAAATATTTATTGCTGCCACTCTCATCAACATAAAAACGATTTCTTCAAGAATCTTCTCTAGCTCTTTCGCAAATTGATTTCGTTTTTTCATCTCTTTCATTGTAGTACAAGACCTTTTTTAAAGTAATATTAAGCCTTTACAAGCATAAAAAACTGCTTGGCAAGTGGAAGAAAATTCTATAGCAATCTCTCTTAGATACCTATCTAGATGTTCTTGAATATATTTTGAGTTTACCGTTATCTATTTTACTTGGATTTGAACTCCTTGTCTTAAGGGTTAGGTTCTGTTATTTCTGTCTACGAAACCAGTTTGCTAATGTACGCGTAGTCACTCCGAAAATTTTTCTGGTTTTAGACCACGTTCCACCATTTTCAATTTATCTTAGGGCCTTTTTTCTTAAATCAAGTGAGTAACTCACCTTACGCAGAAATTAGTCGAAAAAGTCATTCGATGAGTTTAAATTTCCCTTCTCGTAATGGAGGAAAATATGTCTGATGAACTTCTTGATCTTTATACAGAGTATCTGATCAGCCAAAATCAAGTATGCAATAACTACAGGGCTTTCAGCCCTTTTAGATAACCAAATCAGTCATGATAAAATCACAAGATTTTTAAACAATCATCAATTCAATTCAAAAGATTGATGACAATACATCAAACCTAAAATCCGTCAGTATGAAGAAGAAAAAGAAGGAATTCTGATTATTGATGATTCAATAGAGAAGATCTTATATAGATGAAATAAAGAAAATGTTCATTATGGAGATGAAATTGAATCGCTTAATTGCTTTATCTTTAGAAGATAAGAAAATGGCCATTCCCAAAATTTCAATACATTTGCATCCAAGAATAGAGAAAAAAGGATTATTTGCTTAGATAGCGTAGTCACGAGAAATGAAATAAATACTTAAATGTGCTACTCTTTTATGCTCATCAATGGAGCATCTTATGGAAGCACACATAAGACATGATATATCCGACAGAGTTTGGAATTTACTGGGACCTCATTTGCCAGGAAGAAGAGGGGCTTGGGGTGGTATAGCAAGAGATAATAGGACTTTTATCAATGCAGTATTTTGGATATTAAGAACGGGAGCTCCATGGAGGGATTTGCCTCCAGATTACGGTAGTTGGAGCAATACTCATCGGCGATTTATCCGATGGCGCAATCAGAGAGTCTGGGAAAGGTTGCTTGAGGTATTGATTGACGATCCAGATTATGAATGGCTTGTGATAGATGCTTCGCATTGTCAAGTGCATCCTCATGCAGCGGGAGCTAAAGGTGGTAATCAGAGCATGAGTTATACAAAAGGGGGCTCAATACAAAATTGCATCTTGCCGTGGATGCGCATGGTCTGCCGATCAGAGTCATTATTACAGAAGGTACAACAGCAGATTGTACTCAAGCAAGGAATTTGATCGCTGGTCTTACAGCTGAGTGGTTACTGGCAGACAAAGGATATGATAGCGACGCAATCGTTGAGCAAGCTATAAGTCAG
>NZ_BASL01000688.1:0-171 GCF_000648255.1 Candidatus Protochlamydia sp. R18
TCGCCCTATTTTAAAAGTCTTTGGTCGGGAAATTTTCGAGAAACCCTTCAAGATCCTCTTGCTTTAACGCAAAAAGAGTTTACTCATCTGCTCGATTGCCTGGAATATTCTATTTCTTTTGTTCCTTTGGAAGATATCCTTTCTTTCATTCAACTAGCCGATTATTATCAA
>NZ_BASL01000687.1:0-18568 GCF_000648255.1 Candidatus Protochlamydia sp. R18
TGAGGCCTTTTTATTTACATCTAAATTTTATTTTAACTTAGTTATTTGCAACTTACATTAATTATTCAAATTTATAATTGATTAAAGTTTGATAAATAGAAAATCATTAAGAAATAAGTGTTTAGCTCACCCTGAACAGAGATTTGTGTGGTTGAAAAAATTGTTAGGAAAGATATTAAATAAGCAGCCTTATTTTTTATTCTTTATCAGAAGTAATTATAGGAAATTCAAGGTCGCTCCAAGCTTGCATTCCTCCTCTTACATTGACAACGTGATTAAAGCCATATTTTTTTAGTAGGGATATTGCTGTAGACGCGCGTATTCCAGATCGGCAAATGACTGCAATTAAACGATTTTGAGGGATTTTATGCATATATTGATAAAGATTATTTAACTCCACGTGATAAGCATCTGCAATATGGCCCGAGTGCCATTCTGATGTGGTTCGTACATCTAAAACAAAAACATTTTCTTTCGGGTCGTGCAATCTTTTTGCAAGTTCTTCTGGGGTTAGATAACTAAAACACTCAGTACGATTCATCTTTTTTTCTGCGTCATCTTTTAGTACAAATAAATAAAAGGGCTGATCAAAGCCAATTAAGCGCAATTGAGACACGATATCATTCATTTGATTTTCACGGTTTGTGATAATGATCAATGGGATATTATGGGGAATAAGCCATCCCGCCCATGAATAAAAAGAAGGTGTCATAGGGATATTGACGGACCCTGGAAGATGAAATCGCGCAAAAAGTTCTGGATAACGAACATCTAATAAAAAACACAAATCCAAATCTAAATCTCTTTCAGAACAGACTTTTTCAACTTTTAGTTCACTCAATAAAGGTGGATTAGAGACATTTATTTTTTTCATGAGAGAAAAATAGGGAGGAATTGCAGGCAAATCTTGACTAATAATTTTAATCCATTCTGTTTCTTCAATTGGATTTAAATAAGGATTACAAGTTCTCTCGTAACCTAAAGTTGTTGCGTCTACTCCTCCAATGTTTTTACCACAAAGAGAGCCGGCTCCATGTGCAGGAAAGACTTCAACCGAATCTGGTAAATGAGCAATCCTGACGAATAAGCTTTGATAAAGCTCTTTAGCAAGAAAGTTAAACGCATTTTCTCCTAATAAATCCGGTCTTCCTACACTACCTACAAATAAACAATCCCCGGAAAAAATGAACCAGGGAAGATCATGGCTTCTTGTTTCATCATAACAAATCCACATGATATGTTCAGGCGTATGTCCTGGCGTATGCAGAGGTTTTAAACGAATAGATCCGAATGACAAAACATCTTCTTCTTTGACAATATGATCAGCATAAGCGGGAACCCAATGTTCTCCGCCAAACCCCGAAGAATAAATAATTGGAGCATTTTTTAATTGAAATTTTAATTCTCTAGCCCCGGAAATGAAGTCAGCATGCACATGCGTTTCCAATATAGCTTTGATGTGCATTTCAGCGTTTTCAGCAGCCATAATAATCGGAGTAACTATACGAGTAGGATCTATCACGACGCATTCTTTGGTCGTTTCATCTCCTAACAAATAAGTATTAATCGCCAGGCCGGGAGTGTAAATTTTTTGAAAAAACATATATTAACTATAACATTTGTGGAAAAATTAATGGTTTTTCACAGTATTTACTACACTAACCGTTTACCATAAATAGATTTTATCTGAGCATAATTTCGAGAGAATTTTATATTTTATACATTTTGCTTTAAATTAACGTTATTTTTCGATAAAAAATCGAAATGATCAATAGTGATTTAAGGATAGGCATGATGAGACATCATTTTTTTGTAATTCTATTTTCTAGTTTTTTTCTTTATTACCAAAATATTCAAGGAATAGAATATCCTCCCTTTCAAACAGTTTCAAATGTCGATTTAAATCGTTATATGGGCACCTGGTATGAAATTGCCCGTTTAGATGAGCCATGGGATAGAGGATGTTATCATAACCCAATGGTTATTTATACAATGCAAAGTGATGGAATCATTCAGGTTGTTAATCAATGCGATATAAATAATTTTTTTAAATCTGTCCAGAGGGCAGAAGGAACAGCCGAAATTATTGATAAACAAACGCAAGCAAAGTGGAAAATCACCTTTCCGGCTACAGAACAGTATAAAGGATTACCTATTGGAGACTACTGGATCATTGTTTTAGCAGATGATTATAGTTATGCAGCTGTTAGTGATTCTAATCAAAAACATTTGTGGATATTAAGCCGCACACCCTTTTTACCTGAAGTTATTTATAAACAAATTTTAGATAAAGTTGTTCTTTTGATGCCGGATTTAAACATTTTAAATGTATTTCGAGCCAAACAAGATTCTTCTGCTAAAGCAACAAAATAAATGCTGCTTTAGTTAACAATACCTCTACATATTATATCGGTTAGGATCATTGACTCTTGGAATATTATCAATAAGGTAATTGACAAATTCTTTCCATTTCTTTTGTTTGATATAAGGAGTAATTTTATTAAAATCGACTCCGATTTTACGAGAGAAATCTCGAATATATTCATCTTTCAGATTATTTTTTTTAAATTCTTCATTTAAGCTAGTGACATTTCCCGCTATAAATTCATTCCAAATCGTTCTATTACGGATTGCGTGAACTCCGGTCTTCAGCTTTTCATCTGTAAAAATGACCTTTAAAAAATTAAGTGGATGTACTTTATCAATACGTTTTCCCGCATCTTGCAAGTCTGAGCGTAAACTGGCTAAACTAAGCAATGATTCGTAAGCCAGGCTCGTTACAATAAAATCGATATCTTTTCTCTCATCTTTGGAAACTTCCGCATAATAATCACGATTTGTAGTGCTTTTTCTAATCAATACATCGTTATTAGAGACAACAATCGTCAACGCTAAATCATTTGAAAGAAATCCTTCAGGCTGGATATTTTCCAGACTGTTTTTGTAGTAGCATTCAAGCCAATCGATCACATCTGTAAACTTATCCTCTTGAGCAATAGAAAAGTTAGCAAGCCGCCCTTCCGAATCGACTAAACTAATGTTTCTGCCACAAACAAAGCTTGGTAAATATCCCGCTAAAATAAACGTATAAAATAAAAAGTTTTTATATTGTTTATACATATTTTTCCTTGTTCGAATTTAAATTTTTTAAAATTAAAATAAATAAAGCAGCTTTAAATTTGCCCCATACAAATTGAATTTAGTTTCAATAAAATCAAAGGGAAAATTGATTCGATATCCATAATGTCGATATTCATAAAACGGAACTAAGCTAACAGACACTTTTTTTTGAGAAAAACAAGTAAAATAAGTCATAGGTAATTCAACACGATATTGAACTTTTTCCTCATATTTTTGATGAATTTTACCAAATTCAGAATCATGCGTAATCGTATGATGACTATCTAAAATGTACCTAGCTTTAAAATTTATTCCCATCCTAAAATTATCTGTAAAGTCTAAATGAGATAAAAATCCAATAGGAATATATAAGAAACTATTGTAAAAATGAAATCGAAATGGTGAAGGATGCTTATATTCATTCTTTTCCCAAAATTTCCCTACACCAATGTAAGGGGTAAAAGAAGGCTTCCACCCACAATTTGACGCTAAGGTATAACCAATTCTTTCCTCAATATTGATATCAGTCAAAATTGACTTGATTTTTTCTTCTCCCAATTTCCCTTTCATAGATCCTTCTGCATACAAAAAATCTACGCCAACATAAATTTTATCTTTTTTAATTCGTTCATAACCAAGCCTAACACCGTAGAGGTAACCATCTTGTTTAGCGCCTGCTTTTTTTGTTCGTTCAACGTGATATATTTCAGGGCCAACAAATATTTGATCTTCTTGATTTTCATAATAGTCTGCTCTTAAAGAAGCAAACAAAGAACATACACCCAAGAGAAAGAAGAGGAAGAAATGATCATTTTTCATTGTAAAACCGATTTTTAATAATTCAAGGATATGTAGGGCGATTTTGTTATCGCCACTTTCGCTTAATATTACTCTGAAGTCGTTAGCAGGCGAAATTTAATTTATCAAAGCTCTCATCTAAGAGTGCACTTTTGACAAATTTTTTATTAATTGTCAATTACAGCATATGTCCCAAATCAAACCAATCTAAAAATATTAATTATTCTGATTTTTTTATGAAATTTATTTTATAAACATGGGAAAAAATGGAAAGAATAAATTTTATTTTAATTTTTAAAATGAAATTAATCTATGAAAGAAGGAAGGTAATAGAGATAAATTGGCATAAAATATGTCATAAATTGTTTTTAAATTGATATTGACAGGTAGAAAGCATCTACCTGTCAAAAAAGCTAAATTTTAACGTGCATCTTCACATCTTAGAGCACAGGCAGCTGGCGCACAAGGAGTTCCACAAATTGGTCTGCTTGTATGTTTGTAGTAATATTTTGGGGCATGTTTGCAGCAACGTTCACAAGTATATTTTGGAACGTAGCGGCAATTTGTTGTATAGCAGTATTTAGGAACTTGATGGCAGCTAATTTTAGAATAGTATTGTGGAATATATCTGCAGTATGTTTTTTCATAGTACTGGGGAACCATACGGCAATGTTTCTTTTGAATGAATTGTGGAACATATTTGCAGTGCCATTTATTGTAGTAGCATGGTTCATATTTGTAGTACAAAGAGTAGCAATCACCAACTGGCCTTTCCGTAAGTGCGCAAGCATCTGAATTATTTGCACCATAAAAAGCTTGTTCACCTTGGCTTTGGTAATTGTTATCCCTCTGTGCTACATTATTGTAATTATTGTCAAGGTTGCCTTTGTTATTTTGTGCGAAGCTATATGATGTTGTGAAAAAACACAAAAATAGAGAAAAAAATAGCACTACTTTTTTCATAAAAACCTTTTTGTTGTTTATCATTGATTTGAGCACCTGGTATTACTTCCTTTGTAAAGGACTAGTGCATATCTCAATCACTTGTTTTACGCAAGCAATGTATGCTAGAAAAAATAACCTGTTAATCTCAATCTGAATTTTTTTGTAATTTTAATCAAAAAAAACTTTACGTTAATTAAAATTTTTCAAAAAGTATTCACAGAGAGAAGAAAGGTCTATTAAAAAAAGAAGTTAAAGTAAAAATTTTAATTTGATAAACCTATTCATATTTAGGTTAATTTAATTGATTTATCCATGCAAAAATTTGAGATTCCAACTCTTCTCGAGTATCTATTTCATCAGTTTTATCCATAACGATCCCTGAATCAATAAATATAAATGTAGGAAAATAGTTGATATCAAAAGAATCAGCTAAATCAGTTTCTTCATCATAATTTAATTTAGCAAAACGGATAGATTCTTTAAAGCTTTCGCTAAACGTTTCCAAAATAGGTTGAAAGCGACAGCAACACCCACACCACTCTGCATAAATCATCAAAATAACAGGTTTTTCTGAAAATATCAGCTGTTTAAAGTTATCTTGAGTGACTTCAACAATCGAAGAAGCATTAAGATCGCAACATATTTTATCTTTAACGGTTTTTATCTCGCTATAGACCGAGGCTGTCAGGCAAACAAAAAGGCAAAGAAGATAATTTAAAACTTTCATTTTTTCATCTCGGGATTAAAAGTTACGATATGGCATCTATTTAAAAAAATCATAGAAAATTTATGACAATTTAAATACCCACCAAAAAAATGTAAAATATTTTATGTAGGTGAAATCTTTTGTCTTTCCAACAAAGTAAAAAAGAAAATTAAAGTTTAATTACCGAAGAATCCACGATACCAAAAATGTTACAATTTGAGTTTTTTTTCACAAATGAACCTCCAACAAATTCGCTGAAAGCAGGTAAAATACCAAGCTTAGGAAAAATTTGAAAGCAATGCAAACTTAAACGATCATGTCTACTTTTTAGCTCAATTTTTGGATGAAGATGGCCTGACCAAACAAACCAGGGTTCTTGTAAGCAAGGAATATGACAGAAATAGAATGGTTCCATCAAGAAATGATTAGCATGAATGTGAAACGACCAGGTTTTAGGCAAATGTTTAACAAGGTTTTTGTCATGATTACCCATGACTAAATGTAAGTCACAAGGCAGCATTTTTAACCAATCAGTAAACGTATTTTGCACATATTCAGACAAACCACTCGTCGCGTGAATTAAATCACCCACAACAATACAACGATCTGGCTGTAGGTTCTGTATCAATAAATTGAGTTGGCGTAAATCTGCCTCCATACTTCCGTCCGGAATAAGTATGCCTGCTTTTCTAAACGTGGTAGCTTTCCCCAAATGAATATCCGCGATTATCAACGTTTTTTGTTCTTCCCAATAAACTCCTCTTTGAGGCAAAAAATGACATGTTTGATTTTCAATGAGGCATTTCATCAGAACCAACTATTTTGAATTTGCTTAATTCGCTCTGTTAAGCTTTCTGTAGATAAAGTGTCACTAACGCGTTCTACAAACAACTCCAATCCAAAGGGGCTAAATTTTTTGAGTTTTTTTATCATTAATTGAGCTTGAGATAAACGTGTTAAACAATTTTTTAGCTGAATTTTTTCAAATTGAATATCTAATACTTCCCTTTTAGCTTGCTGTAGCAGCAAATTATTTGCGTCATATTTTTGTAAAACATCAAATAAAAGGCTACTGCTGATTTGTACTTGTCTATTTGTTTTATGTTTGTGTGGATAACCTGGAAAGATTAATCCTGCAATTCTAGCAATATCTCTAAAATATCTTTTTCCAATTTCTTGGGTATTAATCAATTCCTGGATGTCTTCATTCATATATTGAGTTGAAAAAAGTTCCGTTGTTAGCATTTCTTCCTGGAAAGACTTCCGGCTCAGCAATTCAAATCCATAATCATTTGTACTTATTGTAAAAGTTTGAGACGCTTTTTTTGATAAACGATGAGCAACTAACAAAGCAAGGCCTTGATGAATAATTTTACCTTCAAAAGGATAAACAAAAAGGTGCCATCCTTCCTGAGACTTTGTTAATTCAATCAAAAGCTGTTTTGTCGTAGGAAGATACGAAAATTTTTGTTGTAATTGAATGATTTGATCTAAAAGAAAGTTCTCTTGGTCGGACGAGTTAAGCGATATTTTTTGCTCACATACTTTTCTTAGCTCTGCTCCTAAAGACGTTGAAAAAGGAAGACGGCTTCCTTTCCAAACGGCTGCATGTTTTTGCTTATGTTTGGCTAAACGAACATAAGCTGTCATGTCTCGATATTGAACTAACTGTAATTGTTTTCCCCCAAAAAGAAAATGATCCCCAGGTTTTAAATTCGTCAAAAAAGATTCTTCTATCATTCCAATCGCTTTTCCTTTGGCCCATTTAACGATAATTTGAGAATCAGAAGAAATGGTTCCAATACTCATTTTATGCCGACGAATCAATCCTTTATCTTCAACAATGTATTTGTCATTTGAATAAACTAGCTTTTTATATTCAGGGTAAGCTTTTAAAGAGTTTCCTCCCGATATTAAAAAATGCAAACAATCTTCAAATTCTTTCAAACTCAAATCTTGAAAACAAGCTGTTGTTTTTATCTGAGAAAAAAGTTCGTCTTTTTGAAAACCTTCTCCAATTGCACATGTCATCATGTGCTGCATTAAAACATCATAGCAATTTTTTAAAGGCAAACGGCTTTCAATGTGATGTTCTTTAATAGCTAGTCGATAAGCTTGAATTTCGATTAATTCTAAGGCATGTGTAGGAACAACTTCAATGTAACAAGGCGTAAGGGGGCGATGAGAAGAGCGCCCAGCTCTTTGAAGAAGTCGTGCAACACTTTTAGGGGAGCCAATTTGAATGACTTTTTCAACCCTTGGTAAATCGATTCCTAAATCTAAAGAAGAGGTGCAAACAACAAAACGAATCGAACCAAATTTAATCCCCTCTTCTATTCCTTCCCTTGTTTTTTTATCGATGGCACTATGATGAATGGCTATTAAGTTTTTCCATTCAGGTCTCGCCTCTAATATCGCTTGATACCATCTTTCTGTTTGCGAGCGTGTATTAGTAAAAATAAGAGTAGATTGATTGAAGTTTAGTCGATTTAGAACGTAAGGGAGTAATCGTAAACCCAATCTTCCTGTCCACGGGAGCTTATCCAAAGATTCTGGCAATACAGCTGTTAAGATGACTTCTCGTTCCATTTTTGCATTTACAATGATGGGACTGCGATCAACTCCTACACAAACTTGTGCAGCTTGCTGAATATTGCCAATTGTCGCGGTTAATCCCCAAATTTGTACGGAAGGTTTCCAAGCTTTTAATCGAGATAGACAAAGCTCAAACAAGACGCCTCTTTTAGAAGCTAACAGCTCATGCCATTCATCGACAATAATGGACTGTAGATAGCTAAATTGAGAAGTTGCGTGACCATTGCAAAGCATCACAGCCAAACTCTCAGGAGTCGTAATCAAAATTTCTGGGGGATGTTTATTCTGCTTTTCTTTTTTTATATAGGAAGTATCTCCTGTGCGCCTTTCGACGCGGTAAATCAATTTTAAATCATCAATAGGAGCTTTAAGAGCGCTTTCCAAATCTTTTGCTAAAGCCCTTAAAGGAGTGATGTATAAGATTTGAATTCCTTTTTTGGGATCTTCATGAAGCTTAGAAAGAGCTGAAAGATAAGCAGCATATGTTTTACCAGCTCCTGTCGGAACAGAAATTAACCCACTTTTTCCTTCTAAAAATTTTAACCAGGCTTCTTTTTGAAAGGGAAGGGGTTCCCATTTTTTAAAATTAAACCATTGTTCAATGAGTGAATGCTTAGGAAGAGTCATGTAAAAACGTTTTTATAATTGTTTCTAAATCATCGCATTCTTGATAAGGTTTATCAGTTCTCCATCTTTTGATGCGAGGAAATCGTAGAGCTATTCCTGATTTATGGCGATTAGAACGTTGTATCCCTTCAAAAGCGATCTCAAAAACCTGTTCTGTCTTTACTTTTCTAACCGGGCCAAATTTTTCTTCGGTATGCATTCGGATCCAACGATCTAACTTGTTAATTTCCCCTTGATCTAAACCAGAATAAGCTTTAGCAATGGGAATTAATTCATTTTGATTCCAAATACCAAAAGTATAATCTGTAAATAAATTAGCCCTTCTACCTGATCCAGCTTGAGCATACATTAAAACAGCATCAATGACCATCGGATCAATTTTATACTTCCACCAATTTCCTTTTTGACGTCCTACACCATAAAAAGAGTTTCGCTTCTTTAACATCACTCCTTCTGTCCCTTGTTGTCTAGCTAAAGCTCGTTTTTCGCTTAACTCTTCCCAGTTTGAAAAAGAGATTTCATCCGAAATGAGAAGCTGTGGGGATTCAAGGTTCAAACATTTCAAAACGTCTCTTCGATCGCCCAAAGGTAATTTACGAATATCTTCCCCCCGATATTCTAAAACGTCATAAATCATTAAAATTACTGGAATATTTTTTTGCATACTTTTCGACACATTTTTTCTTCCAAGTCGTTTTTGTAATTCTCCAAATGCTAAGGGGCGATTCGATTGATAAGCAATCAATTCTCCATCTAATACCGTTCCGTCTGGAAGATGTTTGCAAACTTCCATAATTTCGGGAAATTGCGAAGAAACTAATTCATTTCCTCTTGACCAAATGCCACATTCCTCTCCCCTTTTGACAACTTGTGCTCGGATCCCATCCCATTTCCATTCTGCTAACCAATCAAACGGATTTTCTAATGACTTTAAATCGCCTTCAAAAGGATAGGCCAAATAAAAGGGATAAGGATTTAAATATTGTTTACGATCATCTGTGATACTCAAACTAGCAAAAAATTCTGCTGTGGGTTCCCAGGTTCCCATTACATGCTGACTTAAAATTTCACGAGGAATTTCTAATGCTTGGCTTAATCCTTTTAATGTTAACAAAGAAGAAACACCAACGCGAAAAGAGCCCGTCAGTATTTTGTTAAAAATAAAAGTCTCTTTAGTGTTCAGTTCATTCCAGTAAAGAAAAATCTGCTCTTTTTGTTTTTCTTCTAGAAGACCTTGAAGTGGTTTGATTCGCATTTCCATCCATTCGGAAAGGGTCAGTTTATTTTTAATTTCTTTTTCTTTAAAAGGTAATAATAAAGAAATTGTTTCCGCTGTATCTCCTACGGCTGCATATGATTCTTCTACCAACCAGTCGGGAAGTTGCAAAAGTTCCTGACACCACTTTAATAATTTCTTTCCACTAATTAATCTTTTTAAACGATGACCGCTTAAAAAAAAAAGAGCCCATGCTCCATCGGCTGATGAAGAATCAGCAAAATATTTTTGAATATACGAGACTTTTTCATTCGTTGATTGCGTTTGATCAATCTGTTCAAAAAGAAGTGAAAAATTTTTCATTGATCCTCACTCACTAAAGTAACATCTAGCCCCTTTAACTCTCTGGCATCGAGATTTTGCGTTTCGCGTAAATATTGAGCCAACGTAGAAGCATTCCCATGAGTAGTTAAAACAATTTTTGCTTGTGTTTGTGAGATTGTTTCAATCAATGCTTTCCAATCTGCATGATCAGATAAAATAAACCCACGATCTAAAGCGTGGCGACGCCTTGTTCCCCTTACTTGCATCCAACCGGACGCCAAAGCTGTCCGATAACTTGGAAAACGTTTCAACCATGGAGTTCCCGCTGCCGATGGCGGAGCTAGTATAAGTTCTTTAGAAAATTTCATCCCCTTTTCACCTTCCGAAACAGGCTTAAAACGAGCCATTTTGATTCCCATTTCTGCATAAATTTTTGACAATGAACATATAGCTCCATGCAAATACACAAAATTTTCTTGATCTGCTAACATCGACAAAACCCGTTGTGCTTTGCCAAGAGAATAACAAAATAAAATAGAAGGGCAATCATGAGCAGCATTTTCGAACCACCACTCTTTGATCTGTTTGGCAATGGTGTGACTATGAGGCCATTGATAAATGGGCAGGGCAAAAGTAGATTCAGTGACGAAAATATCACATTCAACTACTTCAAATGGTAAACATGTTTCATCTTTTGCTCGCTTATAATCACCCGATATAACTGTGACACAGCCAGGTGTTTCAATTCTTACTTGCGCCGATCCTAAAATGTGCCCTGCTGGATGCAATGAAACCCATGTATTTCCAAGTTTGATTTTCTGGTTATATGTTAAAGCTTCGCTTTTAAACTCGCCTCCAATTCTTTTCCGTAGAATTTTAATCGTTTCATCGGTTGCAATGTAGTGTCCATGACCAGCATAAGCATGATCGCCATGCGCATGCGTGATGATGCAACGAGAGACTGGTTGCCAAGCATCAATAAAGAAATCTCCGTCTGGGCAATATAAACCTTGTTTAATGACTTTTAAAGGAATTTCCATATGGGAGCCTTAAATTCCAACTTTTTTTAACCATTAATAATTTCTCCCCCATTGGGATGCAAAATTTGTCCTGAAATATAAGAAGAATCTTGAGAAGCCAAGAAGACATAACAAGGGGCTACTTCATCTGGTTGTCCAGCTCGCTTCATAGGAACATTAGAACCAAAAACAGAAACTTTTTCTTCAGGAAAAGTTGAAGTAATTAAAGGTGTCCAAATAGGCCCTGGTGCCACGCCATTGACCCGAACTCCTTTTTCAACTAATGATAAAGATAAAGAACGAGTAAAAGCAACAATAGCTCCTTTAGTCGCTGAATAATCAATTAAAGTTTTCTTTCCTTTATAAGCCGTAACAGAGGTTGTATTAATGATGGTCCCTTTAACCTTTTCTAAATGGGGAAGTGCAGTTTTGGTCATAAAAAATAAAGAATAAACATTCGTTCTGAAAGTTTTTTCTAACTGCTCTTCAGTAATATCTTCAATAGAATCTTGCGGGTGCTGTTCAGCCGCATTATTGACTAAAATATTGAGTTTTCCAAAAGCTTGAATCGTTTCTTTTATCGCGGATTGGCAAAAACTATTTTGACCAATGTCCCCTGCAATTAACAAACATTTTCTCCCTTTCTCCTCAACAAGCTTTTTTGTTTCTTCCGCATCTTTATGTTCATTTAAATAGACGACTACAATGTCAGCTCCTTCTTTTGCAAAACTAATCGCTACTGCTCTTCCAATCCCGCTATCGCCTCCCGTGATAATGGCTACTTGATTAAATAATTTACCGCTTCCTTTTAAATCTTTTTTCTCATCTTTAGGTAAAGGATACATTTTAAATTGTTCACCAGGAGGAGTTTGCTTTTGAGGAGGAAATGTCTTTTCTTTTTGTTTTTCAATCATCAGAATCTCCTAAATTTCGAATAATAAGTTTAGAATGAGAGGACTTTTTACAAAATAGAAGGCATTTTGTAAAAAGTCCTTTAAGAAATAAGCTTTAATTTTATTTATGCATTATTTTTTTACTTCTGCAGCTTCAGCATTGACTCCCGATGTAAAAAATGAGCCTTCTCCAAGCTTTGTTAATTTTTTATCCGCAGCCTTTTCTTCATCAAGTGTATCTTTAAGAAGATCTCGGATTTGGCTATTCAACTGAAGATGTTTAGCAAAGCTACACAGCGTTCCATAAGAAGCAATTTCATAATGCTCAACTTTTTGTGCAGCACTGATAATAGCTGCATCTAATGTAGATGATTTTTCCATAATTTTTGTGAGCTCTTCTCCTTCTTTCAATATTCCTTCCATCGCTTTACAAAGTTTTTCTTTGGCTGGTAAGCCCATTATCTCAAAGATTTGTTCCAGACGAGCTACTTGAGTTTTTGTTTCTTTCAAATGATCCATGAGTGCTTCTTTTAATTCAGGTAAAAAAGCTGATTTAGTTAATTTGGGCATGGCCTCTGTAATTTGCTTTTCTGCACTATACATGTCTTGCAATTCATCAATAAATAGTTTATGTAAGCCAGTTTGTTGTTGTTTCATTGACCTATCCTTTATGTTTTTATGTTATCCATCAAAAGGAATCGAGATTGAATACTTGCTTAATAAAAATTCAATCGTGAAGAACTTTGAATCGATAACGTTCCTTAAAGAAAAACAGATAGGAAATCAAGATTTCCTATCATTTATTTTTTACAACATTATTTTTTTATTTAAGAAAGATGAATGAATATTAACTTTCATTGTTTTGCTCATCAGTATTGCCTTGATAATCATTTCCAGAAGAAGTTTTGTTCTCATCGTGCTCTTTACCCCAACGAGCTTCCGCCCCTCGGCGACCTGCTTCTTCGCGGCTCATAGGATGATGCAGGCCTTTTTCCTCATAACGAGTTTGGGCATTTTTTCTGTAATTTGAACTTTGAGAATGGTTTTGACTGGATTCTGTCTGACGATTAGTTTTATTAGCCATATGTTACCCCTTTTTTTAAAAAAGAATGTACTCAAATGTTAAGCAACTAAAATAAATAAAAGGTCTTATTCAAACTTGAATCGACAAAATTAATGGAGCTCTATGGATAAGTTTTTTTCTGAAAAATAATCTAATATTAGCTCTTATTAGTTTTTTAGCTTTTTTAGATAATACATCACTTTTATAAAAACTTTCTTAGCTATTGGCCCTTTCATAGCAAAGTTAAAACTTACTATTTAGGATTTGTCGTTCACCGTTCATTTAAAACCTATACAAATTTAATTGCAATAATCGTCAATGTTTTTTTTCAAAATTTAGGAATTTTCATTTTATATAAGTTAAAATTGCCTTTCAGAGCTATTTTTAGCCATTTTATTCAAGAATGCTATTAAATTTTATTTTTTTTATTTATTTCAGAAGTTTGGTATAATTAACTAATCTGCTAAAGTACTTTTTTGCTAAAAAATTAATTGCCTATCTAGATGAAGTATATTTAATTCAAAAAACAAATTTATAGATGAATGATAAAATCATTATAAATACGTTTAGAATGTAGCAAAAAATCATCTATAATCATAAGGAGTTTAGTTATGAACGACAAAATTTATACAGCCTTAAATGAGCAAATCAAGCACGAGTTTTATTCCTCTTACCTTTATCTTTCTATTGCATCGTATTTTGATAATATTCCCTTAGATGGATTTGCGAAATGGTTTCGTAAACAAGCTGAAGAGGAACATGAACATGGGATGAAGTTTTATAATTATATCATCGATCGAAATCTTCATGTAGATCTTCAACCAATTGATAAACCTCCTGTTAAATTTAATTCTATTGAAGAGATTTTTAAACTCGCTCTCGAACAGGAAAGAAAAGTCACGCATTTAATTTATCAAATTTATGAGTTAGCGGTTCAAGAAAAAGATCATGCAACACATATCTTTCTCCAATGGTTTATCACAGAGCAAGTCGAAGAAGAAAAAAATGCTCAAGATAATTTAGACCAAATTATATTAATTTGTGATGACAAAGCCGCCTTGTTTGTGATTGATCAAAACTTCCAAAAGAAAATTAGCTAAAAAATTTGATTAAGGAGTGTATTTACAAACATACTCCTTAATCTTTACTCTCTTTCCCAGAACTTTAAAGGATTTTAAATGGAACATGTCAATCTTGATGCCTTAATACCATGGCTTGAGCAATATGGAGTTTTTGCTCTTTTTGCATTATTAGCTCTTGGAATTATTGCTTTTCCTGTTCCAGAAGAAACACTTTTAGTTATCAGCGGAATTTTGATGAAAAATGGAAGTTTAAAAATTACAGAAACCATTATCGCTTGTTTGGGAGGAAGTGTTTGCGGAATTACTGCTAGTTATTTACTAGGCTTAAAAGCAGGCATCTATTTTTTTAATCGAGCAGGAAAATGGTTTGGATTAACCCAAAAACATCTCGATAAAGCACATCAATGGTTTGAGCGTTTTGGAAAATGGGCATTATTTATTGGTTATTTTATTCCGGGTGTCAGACATTTTACTGGTTTTTCAGCAGGTATGTCCCGTTTAGAATTTAAAGAATTTACTCTTTTCGCCTATAGCGGAGCCTTCGTTTGGGTTTCTAGCTTTCTCTCACTTGGTTACTTCTTTGGAGATTATGGCTTATCATTTTTCCACCATCTAGGGAAAGGTGATCAAACGACAATTTTCATCATTGTTTTATTAACCTTAACCTATCTTGTTTATGCTTTTACAAAAAAAAGAAAAAGTACTGTGAATTAAAAACCTACTATTGCCAAACCTAAGGCAATTATCACTCCTCATATTTTTAACTTTTTTAAATGGATATTGATCAAAAATAAATAAAAGCTTGGTCATCTCTACCATGAATAACATCTGGTATATTATCAATTTTTTTTAAAAATCAGCTTTCTTAATGATTTTCCAACATCGGTGTATCTTTGAGTCATGAAAATCAATAGGGATGGTTTTATGAGAAACATCTTGGATTAAACAAAAGGGAAATAAGGTTTGATTAAAAGCAAATTTGCGAAAATTCGTACTAAAAAAAATGACACCATCTTTTTGTAATAATTTTAAGGCTTTAGAAAGCATTGATACATAATCAACTTGGATATCAAATAGTTGATCCATTTTCTTAGATCGAGAAATGGTCGGAGGATCAATCACGATGACATCGTATTGTAAGCTTTTTTTAATTTCGTCATCCAAAAATTTTAAACAATCAGCGCGAATAACTTCATTATTTTGAAGAGACAAAGAGTTGAGTCGGAAGTTATCTTTCCCCCACTCTGTGTATGTATTAGACATATCTACGCTTTTAGTAAAAATAGCTCCTGAAGCAGCTGCATGAACGCTAAAAGAACAGGTATAAGCAAAAAGATTGAGCAGTTTTTTATTAATGGAAGCCTGCGCCACCATTTTACGTGTTTCTCGATGGTCTAAAAAAAGTCCCGTATCTAAATAGTCGATAAGATTAACTTTGAATTGAACGCCAAACTCAACAATCGAAAAAAATTCTTTAGCATTTCCTTGCCTTTCATATTGGCGTGTTTCTTTTCGCTTAGATCTGGTCCGCCAAAAAATGAGATTTTCCTCCACATTAAAAATTGTTTTTAACGCATGAATCGTTGCCTCTTTTAATTCTTTAGGGGGATCATAATCATTATCATTGGCTGCTTTAGAAAAATAGTGAACACAAAATCGACCATCATAAAAATCAATCGCTAAAGGATATTGATGAATTTCTTTATCATAAATGCGAAAACAATTGGTTTGAGTGCGCTTAGCCCATTTTCGAATGTGTCGATAATTTTTTCGAATGCGATTCGTCAATGGTGAGCTTTTATCTTCTCCATCGACAATGGTAGGAAGAATAAATGAAGGGGTAGGATTCATTAAGGTTTCCATTATAATTTATAGTAAAGGCAACGTCAATGTCATTTGTCGATGATACTTCCCATTTCTAGCAGCATATGTATACAAACATTTCTCTTTTCCTTCAAAAAACAGGACTTGTGCAATTCCCTCTCCGGCATATATTTTGGCCGGAAGTGGTGTTGTGTTTGAAATTTCTAAGACAGCATATCCTTCCCAGCCAGGTTCGAATGGAGTAACGTTGACAATAATTCCACAACGGGCATATGTGGATTTTCCCACGCAAATCGTCAAAACATTTTCAGGGATGCGAAAATATTCCAAAGTTATTGCTAGCGCAAAGCTATTAGGAGGAATAACGCACACATCATTTTCTATTTTTACAAGACTTTTTGTGTCAAATTGCTTAGGGTCTACAATAGAACCGTAAACATTAGTAAATATTTGAAATTGGTTTGAGACTCGAATATCGTAACCATAAGAGGAAACTCCATAAGAAATAATTTTCTTTCCATTCTCAAATCGCACTTGCTTATCTACAAAAGGCTCAATCATTTTCTCTTTAAGACATTTTTCTATAATCCAATTATCCGAACAAATACTCATTGCAATTCCTAGTTAAGATATTAACAATTCGTTTCAGTGTAAAAAAATCTTCTGCTCTTGTCACTAGTAAAAATGAAAATTTTAATGGTATGCTAGATTGTTTATCCATTAATGTCGCACTTTTTATCTAGGAAGTACGGAAATGACTGCTAACAACTGGGAAGTTTATATTATCCAAACGCGTTCTGGTAAGCTTTATACAGGAATTACAAAAGATATTGAAAGGCGATTTAAAGAGCATTGCGAACAAAGCAAAGGAGCCCGTTTTTTTAAAATATCAGAACCAGAAAAAATCGTATTTAGAGAAAAACAACTTAATCGATCTGAGGCTACAAAACGGGAGATTTCTATAAAAAAAATGAGTCGTCAACAAAAAATAGAATTAATTGAGCACCAAACTAATGAGAATTAAAAATAATCTTGTCTAATAATTGTATTAAAAAGAAGTTTTTGATCCTCTTGTTTGAAACACACAATTTCAACTGGCGATAAAGAATAGTTCCAAGCCATTTTCTCTTGATTTAATTTTTTAATTTCAAATTCAGCAAGTTTTAAACTAGCGTTTACTTTTTCTATAGAATCGAGTGTTAGAATTAATTGTGCGCGCTTTTTCGAATTTGAATATTTATCAACTAGGATTCTATCGATATAAGGAGCATCGCAAACAATCTCTCGCGATCTCAGGGCTTCTGCACTTTGGCAAAGAATTAACCACTCTTCCTCCGAGTAAATTGGTAAATTTTCCTCTCGCATTAAAATAGCATACAAAGCTTCCATGAATCGAAAAAAACCAGGGGTTGTTTCTCCTTGTTTCGTAATATGTTGAAAAGACTCTATAAGGCATTCTTTCAATGTAGTCAATCCGTCAAAAGATTTAAAAGAAGGGTGCTCAAAGATCACAGCGAGATTGACACATACACGGTCCCAAGCTAAATAGAGGGTTAAATCATGAATAGTATGATAAGGATCTACTTGTAATAATTTTTCATAATGATTTAAAGGAGCTGCAAATAATTCTTTAACAAGAGGAACCTGAATAAGATCTCGCTTTTTCTGAATTTGATTGAGAAGAAACGTTTGGTCTATTTGAGGCAGGTTTTTTACTTTTGTCAAACAATCGATAAAAACTTGATCATATAAACAAGTTAACAATACTTGTTGGTCATTTTTATTTAACATGGAGAGCAAAAAGTTGTGAAGAGCATCTTCTTCATTTAATGGATGGAAGGACCTAAATAATGCTTCTAAATCGATAAGTTCTAAAAAAGACGGCCAATTTAAATGGAGCTGAAAAGAGTCAATTTCTAAGTTTACACTTGCTTGCTTATAAGCTTCTAAAAAAGCGTTAAATTCTTCTTCTTCTTTAAAATGATTGATCGCTCGAATTAGGTTATTTGTCATATATGCTTTCATAAAAACCTTGTTGTTTTCCATTCACTCCATTCTATTTTTATTCTACAGATTATGAAAACAAAAATAGAGAATTTCGCTCGGTATTTTTTAAATGATTTATTATTTAAAAAATGATTGACTCTGTCAAGCAAACTAAAAGTTGCTACACCTAAGCTATCCTTCATAAAAGATGACATGCCCCACAAAAAGATCCAACAAAAAGCAACAAATCCTGATCATGCTATCCTTTAAAAAAGGAAAACAGTATGAACCTGAACTTTGGGTTTAGGTGTTTAGGCTTAAACAAGATACATAAAATTTGAATGACAAAAGACCTCAACATGATTTAAAA
>NZ_BASL01000686.1:0-162 GCF_000648255.1 Candidatus Protochlamydia sp. R18
TCGATGCTCAATAAGAAATTTTCGGGACGTTTCCATATTTCCGTAAAAAAATTTCATTCTTACTAAATTTATCAACATAATTTCCGCTGTAGACAGTTTTGTATTTGGCCAATCTTTGTATCCAATCGAAAGGATGTAGTCGTCTAAAAGGCAATAAAGTGC
>NZ_BASL01000685.1:0-8031 GCF_000648255.1 Candidatus Protochlamydia sp. R18
GGGTATTACACAATCAGGGCAAGAGGCTATTAAATATTTTAAACTCGCTGCCGATCAAGGCCATGCAGATGCCCAATACGAGCTTGGAACTCTGTAAAAAAGGGCAAGAAGTTGAACAATCCAGTCAACTAGCTCTAAGTTATTATCAACTTGCTACTGAACAAGGGAATGCTTAGGCAGCAATAAAAATTGGCTTTATTATTTCTCAACAAAACTAACTAAATTGGTTTAAAATTAAAATTTATAGCCGACTTTCCTCTTAAATAACCTGCTTTTTAAGCTCCAAAATTAGCCCAAAATAAAGCAATATTTAAGATCTGTGTATTTTTAGGAAACTTGAAAAAAGCATATCTTTTAAAGCTTAGAATTGTGGCTAGAATGCACAAAGCTTTTAAGAATTTATCACCTTGAAATTTGAGATTTTTTAAAAGCGTTAGAAAAGTTTGAAAATCTTATTAAAATAATAAAATAATAAAGCATTAAAAATATTTACAAATTTCCCTCATTAATAAAAGGAAGTTGAATAGATATAAATTTATTTAACTTTAAACATCTAATTATTTTAATAATAAACTACTAAAAGATAAATTTAATGAATTAAAGGTAATTTTAACTAGGTAAGGTTCTCAATTATCTATGGTAATCACAAATAAAATATTTTATTAAGCCAATGGGATTAGTTAGCTTTTTAGAAAATGAAAGTGTTTTCCTTACAAGTCTTGCACACTTTGTCTTAAGAGTACAATGAATCTTTCAAGGTAGCTTGTCTGACCAGATGGCTTGCTAACTGGGTTGATGTTGGCTCCAAGAAATAGTTTCCTAATAAACATTAAATTGATCAGTGAAATAGAGGGCTTTTTTTTAAGGATTCAAGCCGTTTTGCAAAAAAAGTCCAGCGTTTTTTAAAGGATCCACTAGCCTAGCAAGCACTTGGCAATTTTTTTATGGAAGACAAGCTATAACCACTGATCATTTTCAACTCATCGTTCTCATGACAAGTGACTTGGGTCTTTAAATCTTCCCTCAAGTAAATCATTGATAATGAAATCAATAAAATCTAGCAGCCATGGCATCCTTACCTCAAAAATTCTACCAACTCTAGGAAGAAACACTCTTTCTCAAAGAGCGTTTCTGGCAAGTTCCTTTGTGTGTTCGTTAATGATTTTAGCTTCATTGTTTTTTTAACTCTATTGATTATCAAAATACTAGGATTTATTGATCGAGTTGATCCCAACTGTGAATAATTCCTTTCATATCCTCTTTCAACATTGCATTGAGTTGCGGCTGGGTAACCATTTTCCGAAATTCTTGTCTTAAACGCTCATCTTGTAAACCTATGCAAGCTAAAGCCAAATAAGTGGAGAGGCAAGGTCTTTTTTGAATATCTTCGTTTTTTAATAGATTAAAACATGTATTTGCAACTTCAGGATTTTCTTTAAAAGCAAGTAAGCCAATCGCAGCACGTTCATTATCTTCATTCAGAGGTTTCCCGCAAACAACTTTTAATAAAAAAGCCTTTGCAGGATCCCCAATTGCTTTGAGCGCTCTAAGTATTTGTTCATCTGCAAAAAAATCTCCTTGACCAAGCGCTTCAAATAAAGAAATAATAGCTCGTTTGTCTCCAATTTTACCTAAACATTTAACTACCAAAGAGGGTAGCAATCCATAGCCAGGAAAAATTGGATCATAAAATTGCTCATTGCCCAAACATTCAATAAGAAGAGGAACAATTTTATCTTTCTCCGCCACAATGGCATTCACTTCTTTTTCTGCTTCTTCGTCTTCAGTTAAAATTAAATCAGCAATCAATCGAGGAAAACGATTTTGTTGATTTTGAATTTCATAAATAGAACGTAAATTTTGATACGTTGCTCTCGCGTCAGCCACTTTTTGCGCTTCCGATGCTGTAAAAAATAAAGCTGCTAAATTTTCTTTCATTTCAGCTTCAAGAGTTGCCAATCGTTCAATTCTCTCAATTGTAAAGTCAGGCTGAATTCCTTTTCCTTCTCCTTTATAATAATCTAACATGACAGAAAAGAGACCGCCAAAATGAGCGTCTCGATGCATTAAAATTTCATGATCCATTGCATCTACTAAAGGATAATGTTCAAATGGTTCGCCTGATTCTTGCATCATTCACCTAATTACTATTCGCTGTTAACAATTGCTTTTTTTTGATTTGCACGCATAAGAACTAAATTTGCGTTATAGCTAGATCTAACAAAAGGTCCACAATAAAGATGGGGTATTCCTATACTCAATCCATATTGCTCATATTTTTTAAAAATATCGGGATGAACAAAAGATTTTACAAGAAGTTTTTGCCGATTAGGTTGTAAATACTGTCCGATGGCGACAATTTCACATCCTACCCTTTTTAAATCTAATAATGTTTCAAAAATTTCTTCCTCAGTCTCACCTAACCCCACCATTATTCCCGATTTAACCTTAAGCTGGGAGTGATATTTCTTTTGAGCAGCTTGTTCAAGTACATTTAAAGTTCTTTCATAAGTGGCTTTATGTCTAACACGTGGAGTTAAACGACGAACTGTTTCAATATTATGATTAAAAATTTCAGGTTTAGCCTGTAAAACAAGGCTTAGAGCCTTTCGATTTCCTTCAAAATCTGAAGTTAAGACCTCAATAGTTACATCTTCATTGGTTTGCCTAATCGCGTCAATGACCTCGACGAGATGAGAACTTCCTCCATCAGACAAATCATCTCGTGCTACCATTGTGATTACAACGTGCTTTAATCCTAACTGCTGGACAGATAAAGCAACTCTCGACGGTTCACTTCGATCTAGGGGTTTAGGATTTTTTGAAAAGTCTATATCACAAAAACCACAGTTACGTGAACACTCTTTACCCATCACAAGAAATGTGGCAGTTTTTTTAGTCCAACATTCTAAGAGATTGGGACATTTAGCCTCTTCACAAACAGTGTGTAAGCGATTTTGGTTGATGACTTGCCCAGTAATCTGAAGTTGATTTCCTTTAGGAAGTGGCCGGTGCAACCATGAAGGAAAGCGGCCAAGCCCTACCACGCCATCTCCAGTATTTTCAGGATTATCTGGTAAAATATTTAAGCGACGAGTTTTTGGAGAGTTTTCCATCACAGCAGTCCTTTAAAAATTGAATCTTATCCCTTTTTTTGCGTTTTAGGGGGTAAGTGCAAGGGTAAGCCTTCCCCTAGTAGTGCTGTTTCTAGCCAAGCTTCCGGTAGAGTAGGATGGGCATGGATGGTTTCTGCCACACATTCCACGGTTAATTCGTTCGTAATAGCTAGAGTCATTTCTGCAATCATTACAGAGGCTTCATAACCAACAACTTGAGCGCCAAGAATCTGTCCTGATTTTTCTTCGACAACAATTTGGGCAAATCCTTCTGCCTGCAAAGCAGCTTGAGATTTTCCAAGCGCCTGAAAAGGAAAGCTCGCTAACTTAGCTTTATATCCTCTTTTCGTCGCTTCTTCAAGTGATAATCCGACTGTTGCGATTTCAGGATGAGTAAAGATTACGGAAGGAATCGCGTGATAATACATACGACTACTTTTTCCACAAATTTGGTCTGCTGCTATAAGGCCTTGGTGAGAAGCAACGTGAGCTAACCACCACTTCGATGCAATGTCCCCTACCGCGTAAATACCATCAACGTTTGTTTGCATTTTATCATTGACAGCAATCATCCCATTTTCTTGAACTAAAATACCTGCTTTGTCAAGTCCAATGTTTTTAGTATTGAGAGAACGACCTACTGCGACTAAACAACAGTCAGCAACGTAATGTTTTCCTTCTTCTACTTGAACTTGTATTCCCATCTCAACTTGTTCAATTTTTTGAACTTTTACACCTGTTTCTACTTGAATACCTCGCTTAATAAATGCTTTTGTCAATGCTTGTGATACTTCAATAGCCTCAGTCGAAATTAAACGTGGCAACAATTCTAAGATTGTCACATGGACACCAAGAGTGGCATAAAGAGAGGCAAATTCACAGCCAATGACTCCCCCTCCAACGATAATAAGTTTTTCAGGAAGAGTTTTCATGGCTAGCAGTGAGGTAGAGTCATGAATGCGTTCATAGTCAAATGGGAAAGCTGAAATATTACGCGGTTCTGATCCTGTCGCGATGATAATTTGATCGGCGGTAATACTTGTATTATCCTGACCTTTGATTTTAATTTCTCGAGGGGAAATAAATTGTCCAAATCCTTTAAAAACAGTAATTTTATTAGTTGCCATAAGCCCTTCTAAGCCTTTACGCATTCGTTCAATCACTCGGTCTTTATGGAAAGCAAGTTGAGCATAATCGATATTAACTTCACCCACATGAATTCCAAATTCTTTCGCTTCATGGATGCGATCAACAACTTCTGCTCCAGCAATTAAAGCTTTTGAAGGAATACACCCCCTATTTAAACAAGTACCACCCAATTCTTTGGCTTCAATCAATGCAACAGATTTACCTTGTTGTGCTGCTCGAATCGCAGCTGGATAGCCGCCAGGGCCTCCTCCAAGAACAGCCACATCGAATTTTTTTATTTCCATTATTCTCTCCTTCGATAAACTTGTCACTAGAGTTAAAACTTCCTAAATTTTTAATTAGCATAAACTCTAAAATGAGATGTTTAGCATATACAATTGTCAATTCAGAATCATCATACTTCTTTGAAAAATTTGGAAATAAATGCATCAAACAAGAAGAAAATAAGATCTCAAATAGTCTTTCCATATAAAAAAACTTATTATTAAAATAAAATAAAGATCTAAATCTACCTCTAAGTTAACAAAAACAAAAAAAGAAAGAAGAAAAGTCTTTTAAAAGTGCATTTAAAAGACTTTTCTAAATAATAATATTAGAATTCGTTTTTTCATAGAAAATGATTCTAAAAATTAGCTATTTTTGCTGTTTTCAACAATCTTTAAAGGCTAAAAACAACTTTTTTATTTACTTAAATTAAATTAAGTTAAAAATCACAATCAACTAAATAATAACAACTTAAGTTAGATATGCAATTCTATTTAATTTGGACTTGACAAAATTTATATGAAATTTTTCTCTAATGCTTGCGTTTTGATAAAGAAAAAGATAATATGTCAATAGGTGTTTATAATCCTTCTACATGGAGATCGGAGCATCCCAATAATAAGTTAAAAAGTTAAATATTTATATAAGATTAATAGGGCGTTTTAATGAGCGCAGTACCTAAAAAAAAGTTATGTTGGAATTGTGAAGGAAATGTCGCAAAAAACGTAGATAATTGCCCCTACTGCGGAGTATATATTCACGCTGTAGATGAAGAAAACTCAGGTTGGAGACCATCTTACCACTCATCGGAAGAAGAAGAAGAAGAAATTCCGACTCCTCTCTACCAAATCCAAGAAAATGAACAAAACGAATTTCAATCTAAGGAACAGACCGAATTAGCTGAAGGATCGTTTGTTACGATAGAAATGTCTTGGACTCTTCTCAAAAAAGACATTTTACCTACTTTATTTTTGATGTCAGGATCTATTTTTTTCTTGTTTGGAGTCGTTCTGCTTCTTTTTTCACAAGAAGGAACTCTTACCCTCCAATGGAAGAGCCATTATTGGAGTGTTTTTTTAGGTCTTAGCCTCCCTTTTATTTTTTTAGGTTGGAGATTTTTACAGACGCTGGAAAATGAGTAGAATTTCCTCAAATGACTCTCTAAATTCTATTATTTTGCAGATAATAAATCTGGATGAATTTATAAAAACTCACTCAAGCTTGATTATTAAGACCATAGGACCCACAAAGTTATGGTTGCCGGAATAATAGCCATTCCTGTGAATAAAAGTCCGTAGTACGTATAAGTTGAAAAAGTAACAGAATACCCATTCTTTTCCAAAAAACTCACTGCGACTATATTTGCTGATGCACCAACAGGAGTGATATTTCCTCCCAAACAAGTTCCAATAAATAAAGCAAACATTAAGAGAGACAAAGAAAAATCCGTATTATCCGCTACCTGTTGCACGACAGGAATCATGGCGAGAAGATAAGGGACATTGTCGACAAATGCTGATATGATTAAAGAAATAAAAATTAAAAAAAAATAAACCATCAATAGATTAGGAGGAACATGACTCACAATCCACTTTGCTAAAGCGTCCATCCACCCCTCTAAACGAACAGCTCCGACTAAAATAAATAGAGCCATCAGAAAAAAAGTTGTCTTCCAATCTAACGTCTTGAGAATCTGTTCTGTAAATACCCATTTAGGGCCTAAATGGTGCCAGATCAATCCTATTATAGCCAAACCCATTGAAAAAGATCCTACCATCCAAGAAGAATCTGGATCAAAAGGAGAGCCAATAGATAATCCTACAATCAAAATCACTAACAATAATGAAGGAATCCAAGATTTCACTTTTTCGAGTTTGATCAATTCAGCAGGTTGTTTAAAATTTCTGAAAAGATAAAAAGCCAGCCACAGTGTAAAAAAAGCACCCACTTGCACAATAAAAAAAATACCAGGCTTTCCTAAATAAACAAAAAAATCACCAAAAGTCATTTTCATATAAGTGCCTAAAATCATACTAGGCGGATCCCCAATCAACGTTGCAGTTCCCTGTAAATTGGAAAACATGGCTAATAAAATCAACGGTTTTACAGGTGAAATTTTTAATTTTTCGCAAAGCGCCAAGGCAACTGGAGCGATTAACAAAACAACAGCCACATTTTCAACAAACATAGAAATAATGCTTGATAAAAGAAAAATACTAATTAAAGCGCTTCTTACTGTTTTTGAACGGTCAACTAACCATTCCGCAAACACAGCTGGGACTCGCGAATACAGAAATAACTCTGCCAAAATCAATGTCCCCATGAAAAGCCCCATAACGTTCCAGTGAATTTCATGAAAAGCCGCTAACAACCCTATTTGTTGTAAAATAATTAAAGCAGCAACGCCTATTAATGAAATCATCGCTTTATGCTGAGGAACTAAGACAAAGCTAATATAGCAGGCTACAAAGATCACCAAAGAAATCATCATGCCTCAATCAATTAAATAAAAATTTGTTATACACAAAATCTCTTCTTGATTAAAACATAAATTGTCATCCAATGTTTTAAAAATACTCTTATAACCACGATTTTACTATTAAGGTATATATGATTTTATTTGAATTTGATGAAGAAACTCCCTTTTTTCCAATCAAACGTTTTAAAGAAATTCATGATATTCAAATTAATCTTCCGATCATTCAAGATGAGTTGATCGAAAATAAAGTTTGGCTCCGATGGGGTAGTGATACCTATGATCAATCAGGTCATTGTCAATTTCTAAGTGGGAATTGGACTGTTTTTCCCATCTATTTTGGGAACTATTCAGGTCACGGAATGGAAGTCAGTGCAGGCTTAACTTTAGAGCAAAGGGAACAAGTATTAGATTCTCTTCCTATCCGATTTCCTAAAACGACAGCTCTTTTAAAACATTTCCCTAGCATTAATTTCGTCGCTCTTTCAAGGCTTCATCCCCACAGCGACTTAGCCCCTCATCGACACAACAATCCTCTCTCATTTATTTGCCATTTAGGATTAATTATTCCTGCTGAAGAACAATGCGGATTAAAAGTCAAAGATCAAACCTTCATTTGGAAAAAGCCAGGTGATGGGATTGTTTTTAATGACAACTTAGAACATAGCGCTTGGAATTATTCTAATGAAGAACGTATCATTTTGTATATTGACTTCAGAAGACCTTTAGAAACATTTAAAAAATAGTTACTAAGGCCTCTTTTCCAATTTAAATTTTCAATGCTGGAAGAATGTGGCCCAATGAATGTGACATCGAAATTTGTTGAATAAATTCCTGAAAATTACTCATTCGAGGTGATTCAAACTTTTGAGAAAAACATTTTCAATGACATTTCTATTGGGGATATAGATTCCATTGATAAAATTAATAGCTTTTCGAATGAAAAGTTACTTAAGAAAAAAAGTAGTTTGAGAAAAACATTTTCAATGACATTTCTATTGGGGATATAGATTCCATTGATAAAAT
>NZ_BASL01000684.1:0-6840 GCF_000648255.1 Candidatus Protochlamydia sp. R18
AATTAATTTACAATTAGTCATAAATCTAGTCTTACTCCTATATCTTAGAGAAGCAAGCCAGATGGTCCGGTTTATTTGGGGAGCACTACAGGTTCAATAAAGGAATTTTTTCCATTGTGGAGACAATCATATTTTACATTTGCTTTTAAAAAGCTTACTTATCTTCATTTAGAAATTAAAAATTATATTTTGAGTTATTGAATTAATTTTATGCTATATTTTCTTATACAATTCTAATTTCTTTACTGAAATACGTACATATTGTTTGAAAGTTGTTTTAAATTTTCTACATATTTTAAATAGATTTTTTGAGGCAATACTCATAAAATAGTTACTTTAAGAAAAAATATTCAATTTTAGTTTACAATTTGAAAACGAAAATTTGATTTAAAGGCTTTTCTTTATAAGACATGCCAAAGGAATATAAAGTGATAAAAAGACAAAAGGAGCATTTAAAAGACTTTGATCTCTCACAACTTCAAATACTTTTTAAACATCTTACCTTAGGTCAAGATCATTTAAAATCATTATTGACGACTCACCAATTAGAGGATTTATTTAACTGGGGAGAACTTCGAGAGGAACATAAAAAACAGATTTTAGCTACAAGAGTCGAAAAATTTGGAAATATGTCACTGATTATCAATACTATCCTGACAAGTACTTTTGGTGCTTGGATGGGTTTATCAGGATGCATCGGATGCGGGTTAGGATCCTATAAAGTTTTAACAACAATTTCCCTCTTGGCTTTTTTTGTCAGTGGATTGATTGGATTTATCAGTTTAAATATGACACAGAGACAAGCATCTTTAGCGATTGATAAACAACGCTTGCTAAATTTACAGCTGCGTGTTCTTCAAGCAATTATTGATAAAATTACTGAAAAAGCAAATGCCCAAATTCATTATTTAAATTCAGCCATTTTTATTTTGAAAACAGCTAAAGATTCTGATGAAGAAAAGCCAATTTTTAAATTTATAAAAATTAATGAATTTTATGAATGGTTTGAAAACTTAGAAACGACGCTTAAACAACGTATGGATGAAGTTCAAGATTCTTCTGCTTATGAATTTTATCAAACACAGATTCAACAAAATTGTTATCTCATCAAGAAAACTTTTGCTAAACACGTCAAATATTTAGAAAATCTCTCTCTCACAAAGCAAAAATTCGATAGGCAAATCCAAATTATGCCTAGTTTACCTTTTCTTAAAGTATTAACAAATCCTGCTTATGGGATTCCTAGATATCGATCCATGAATTCTTTGCCTTGGATAAAAAGAAATTTTGATCAATTGTTATTAGGTCTTACTCCCACAATTTGGGGGGGATTTGCTTCCATGTTTGTATTTGTAGGGGGCATTCCCAATATTGCTAGGGAATTAGGTTTTGTTGAAGTAGCCAATTTTTTAATTCAGCCAAAATCACGAATCATTGAGGTAACCATTGCTTTGTTAGTTACATCATATTTTGCCTTTTCGTTTATTTATTCTTCTAAAAAAAATTGGCAGCGTCAAAATTTATTAGAACAAACTCAAAAAAAACTTTCAGATTTAGAAACAATTTCACTCGAAAGTACACATAAATTAAATATACTTTATAAAGTTAAGAACTATACGCAAAAAATCATTAGCATTTTCAATGCTCTCAAGCATCGAGAAAATTAGAGAAACAGCGATTTTTTGAATTATTTATTTAATAGTTTTTTTGGATTGATTCTTACTTAATTTTTTTAATAGCATTCCCTTGATAAAACTAAATTTTCCCTTTACATATGACTACCTATTTTATTTTATTATTATTGAAATGATTTTTATCAATATATAATATTATTAAAACATATATAAATTAAAATTTATTTAACTCATTTAGGTGATCCATTTTGAATATTTCTAATTTAGGATTTAGTCACAGTTACTTCGTCAATACAATGACTTCTTCTTACTCTCAACCTCAAGAAATTAGTAATCACCTTGAGGATGAAGATAATCGCTTAGTCGACCCTGTAGCTAATCCAGAAGAAATGGATCCTTCAACAATTCAAACTCTAGATTTTTCATCTTCATCTGAAGAATTTCAACTGAGCTTTCAAGATGGAACTTCTCTGAACATTTCTCATTTTCAACTAGCTTTGTTAAAGGAAAAATCGCTTTATTTTAAAAATCTGTGGTCGGGGAATTTTCAAGAAACCCTTCAACATCCTCTTGCTTTGACACAAAAAGAATTTAAGCATCTACTCGATTGCCTAATGGATGCTAACTTTAAATTTCCTTTGGAAGAGATCACTTCTGCCATTCAACTAGCTGATTATTATGAACTAACAGAAGTGGTGAAAAACTTAGAAGAGCAGTTAATTGATGGGTACAAATCAAAGAGATTTGAACCTTTTAGCTCCCGTGAAGAGAGTTTAGTCGAATTAAAAGAGCTTTTAAATTTCGCGCAGCAATGTCAATTAAATGTTTTAAAGAAATTTTTAGAATTCACCGTTGTGAGTGCATTATTAAACCAGATTTCTCAGTTAACAGAATTTGAAAGAATTATAAATCACTTTTCAAATGAGATAGAATCAATCAATTTTTCAGACAATGTTTATTTGACTGATGCCTATCTTTTAGCATTAAAAGATTGTAAAAATTTAAAAGTGCTCCATCTCAAATCTTGCGAAAATCTTACTGATGCAGGATTAGCGTATTTGACACCCTTAGTGGCTTTGCAACATTTAGATTTAAGTTGGTGTAACAATCTCACGGATGCTGGGTTAGCGCATTTGACACCCTTAGTAGCTTTGCAACATTTAGATCTAAATTGGTGTAAAAATCTCACGGATGCTGGGTTAGCGCATTTGACACCCCTGTTAGATTTGCAGTATCTAAGTCTAAGAATTTGCCCTAACCTCACTGGTGCAGGATTAGCGTATTTGACAACCTTGGTGGATTTGCAGTATCTAAATCTGGGCGGATGCGAAAATCTTACTGATGCAGGATTAGCGCATTTGACACCCTTAACGGCTTTACAGCGTCTCAATCTGGGCGGATGCGAAAATCTTACTGATGCAGGATTAGCGCATTTGACACCCTTAACGGCTTTACAGCGTCTCAATCTGGGCGGATGCGAAAATCTTACTGATGCAGGATTAGCGCATTTGACACCCTTAACGGCTTTACAGCGTCTCAATCTGAGTAGGTGTAACAATCTCACGGATGCTGGGTTAGCATATTTGACATCTTTAGTGGCTTTACAGCATTTAGATCTAAGCTTTTGCCGTAATTTCACTGGTGTAGGATTAGAGCATTTTAAATCCTTAACAGATTTAGAGCATCTCAATCTGTATTTTTGTCTAAAACTCACGGATGCTGGGTTAGCACATTTGACTCCCTTAGTGGCTTTAGAGTATCTCAATCTGCGCTTTTGTCTAAAACTTACGGATACAGGATTAGCGCATTTGACCCTCTTAACGGCTTTACAGCGCCTCAATCTGAGTAATTGTAAAAATCTCACGGATGCAGGATTAGCGCATTTGACAACCTTGATGGATTTGCAGCATTTAGATCTGAGTAATTGTAAAAATCTCACGGATGCAGGATTAGCGCATTTGACAACCTTGATGGATTTGCAGCATTTAGATCTGAGTAATTGTAAAAATCTCACGGATGCAGGATTAGCGCATTTGACAACCTTAACGGCCTTACAGCGTCTCAATCTGAGTAGGTGTAACAATCTCACGGATACTGGATTAGCAAATTTAACACCTTTGATAGATTTGCAGCATTTAGATCTGATTGAATGCTATAATCTTACTGATGCAGGATTAGCGCATTTGACCTCCTTAGTTGCTTTACAGCGCCTCAATCTGAGTAATTGTAAAAATCTCACGGATGCAGGATTAGCGCATTTGACAACCTTGATGGATTTGCAGCATTTAGATCTGAGTAATTGTAAAAATCTCACGGATGCAGGATTAGCGCATTTGACACCTTTAGTGGCTTTAGATTATCTAGATCTAAGCGATTGCGATGGCCTCACGGATGCAGGATTAGCGCATTTGACACCCTTAGTTGCTTTAAAGTGCCTCTATCTGAGTAATTGTAAAAATCTCACGGATGCAGGATTAGCGCATTTGGCACCTTTAGTGGCTTTAGGTTGGCTAAATCTAAGCGATTGCGATGACCTCACGGATGCAGGATTAGCGCATTTGACACCCTTAACAGCTTTACATTATCTTGATCTGAGTAATTGTAAAAATCTTACTGATGCTGGATTAACGCGTTTCAAAAACTTAGCAGCTTCGCTCAATTTAAAAATTTTAAGGCGGAAAAATTTTCAATAAAGAAGAAACCTGGGGCCAAAAATAAAAAGTAAGCTGTCCTAAGAAGATAAAGGATGAAGTTATATTAGACTTCTTCTGAAACCTAATTTTTAAGTTCATCATTGTATAATCCTGCTAAAAGATTAAAGCGTAACCTAAATCTTTTTCTCCTATTTCGATAACGATCTAAGATAATTTTGAACCGCTTTAACATTCCTATCACGTTTTCTACAAGAACACGTTCTTTAGCCAGAACAGTATTTCTCTTTTTATCTTCCTTTGTCAGAGGATTTTTCTTACTTTTCTTTTTGGGTAAAACCGTTTGAGTATGTACCTTTTGCAAGCCTTGATAACCCGTGTCTAATGCCACCTTTATTCCGGGATGAATTCCTGTCCTTGATTTTTTAAAGAGGCGATAGTCGTGGCATTTTCCATTCCCATCGCTCATGCAGATGATTTCTGTCGTTGCTCTATTGGCAATCATCTGAGTCTTCAGAGTGTGTCGTTTCTTCTTCCCTGAGTAGTCATGTTTTTGCTTTTTTTTGGCCTTTCAACAGGACTCTCAGAGTGTCTACTAAAATCACTTCCTATTCGACATCGCTTTTTATTAACGCCTTGCGGCCAGGTAAATTGAAATGCCCGCTTTTAATCCATGTGTTCTCAACAAAACGAATGTTGTCATCACAATGACTTTCACTTACCCCATCATTAGTAGAAATGTGAAAATAGGTCCGATATTCTCTTAAATATTCCAGAGTCATCAAGATCATATCAGCCGGACAAGATTTGTTTGGGCGACCTCCCTTAGACTTCTTTTCTCGGAGAGCTTCTTCTATCATCTCCACCATTTTTTTAAAAGTCTCTAATTTGACCCCAGTTAGACGGCGGAAATCTTCTAGTTTCAAGTTTTTAGTGTTCTCAAATCTCATATCACCTCAAATTTTTGGTGATATAATAGCTTAAACGACATTAAAATTTAGGTTTCAGAAGAACTCTATTAAAGTTTATCAAGTCTCAAAAGTGGGAAAATTATGTAGATTGATTTTTCATAAATAGTATTTCTCTAATTGGCTCCAAAGGACTTTCAAATAAGTCAAATGGATCGACAGGCGCAAAACCTGAAGTAAAACTCGAAAGGAAACATTGGCCTCGTCTGACCCTTTCTTGCCGCAGGAGCATTGTCAAAGGTTGCGACTTATTGGGGCTGCCGGATAGTAATCTGCCCTTCAGATGGTTGACACGTTTTATTGCCACCTTTTGGGTATAGAGGTAGAAAAATTAAACAAGGCTCAGGCATTGCAAAAAGCCATGCTGATGGCGATTGAGAAAAAACGAGAAAAAACTCATGTATGGGGAGCTTTTTTTTATCGGAACTATGTGAATAAACTAAGAAAAATTTTTACGGTTTTTTCTCAAAAATTTTGCAATTTAAGAAATTATTTTATCTCATTTTTAAATAAAATTCGTTTAATTTTTGCTTGAATTGGTATTTTTCAAATCGCTACTACGATTCTTTCATTTTATCAACTAAAAAAATCACTATTCTAAGCAAAAGGAAGCATTTTCTCTGCTATATCTTCTACTCAATCCAATCAATTGATTAATTGAAAAATAAATCTGAAAGATAAACTTATACCTTTGCTTGGTTTGACCCTCAATTAATCAAAATCTGACCAAGTCATAGGTAAAAAACAAACAGACACTTTTTTTAGTAATCCTAAAACATGTCATGCTGAGTAGGGTTATTGTCCTGATGGGTAAAGGGCATATTATACAGGATCCAATTTCAGCGATTTTTGGTCATTTATTTGAAACTAAAAATATAGAAATTTAACCTTTAACAAAAAATTTTATTGTCATCAGTTTCAAAGAACTTGATACATCTGTTCCGAATATACCTAAATTATGGCAGAAAAAATTGTTGTATTTCTCTAAAAAGCGATTTAGCAAAAGCTAAAGAAAAAGAAGATTTAGATTTCATTAAGCAATAAACCGCCGTAAATCCTTTATCTATAAAACTACTTTTTTATAGTCGCTTAGGTAGTGCTAAATAGGTAAGGCTCTCAATTGCCTATTGTAATCACAAATAAAGTATTTTATTAACCCAATGTGATTAGTTAGTTTTTTAGAAAATGAAAGTGTTTTCCTTACAAGTCTTGCACATCTTTGTCTGAGAGTACAATTAAATCTTTCAATGTAGCTTGTCTGACCAGATTGCTTGCTAACTGGTTGATGTTGACTCCAAGGAATGGTTTCATCATAGACATTAAATTTATCAGTGAAATAGAGGGCTTTTTTTTTAATGATTCGGGTAGTTTTGCAAAAAGAAGCTCAGCGGTTTTTTTATCTCGAGGACCCACTTGCCTAGCAAGCACTTGACGACTTTTTTTATGCAAGATAAGCCATAACCACTGATCATTTTTCTTATTTCCTACAAAACTCCATAGCTCATCTACTTCAAGTTTAGCCACTTCCAATTCATCTTTCTCACAACATGTGACTTGTGCATTTAAATCCTCAGGCAAATCATTGAT
>NZ_BASL01000683.1:0-489 GCF_000648255.1 Candidatus Protochlamydia sp. R18
ATGCTGTAAAGCCGTTAAGGGTGTCAAATGGGCTAATCCATCATCCGTGAGATTGCTGCACGAGCTTAGATTGAGATGCTGTAAAGCCGTTAAAGGTGTCAAATGGGCTAATCCATCATCCGTGAGATTCTCGCAATCGCTTAGATCGAGATGCTGCAAAGCCGTTAAGGCTTTCAAATGGGCTAATCCATCGTCAGTAATAGCTAGACATGCCTCTAAATGAAGCACTTTTAGATTTTCACAATCTTTTAATGCTAAGAGATGGGCATCTGTTAAATAAGCCTGATTTGAAAAAYCAAGAGTTTTTATCTCATCTGAAAAATGATTTAYGATTCTTTCAAACTCCGCCAATTGAGAGGTCTGGTTTAAGAATGTGCCTACAACGGTCAATTCTAAATAGTTTTTCAAAGGGTTTAATCGACATTGCTGCGCAAAATTTAAAAGCTCTTTTAATTCGATTAAACTCTTTTCAGTAGAGTTAAAGGGTTC
>NZ_BASL01000682.1:0-311 GCF_000648255.1 Candidatus Protochlamydia sp. R18
GGTGTCAAATGGGCTAATCCATCATCCGTGAGATTGCTGCACGCGCTTAGATTGAGATGCTGTAAAGCCGTTAAGGGTGTCAAATGAGCTAAGCCTGCATCAGTGAGTTTTCGACAGTAGCTTAGATCGAGATGCTGTAAAGCCGTTAAGGGTGTCAAATGAGCTAATCCATCGTCCGTGAGATTGCTGCACGAGTTTAGATCGAGATGCTGTAAAGCCGTTAAAGGTGTCAAATGCGCTAAGCCTGCATCAGTGAGTTTTCGACAGTAGCTTAGATTGAGATGCTGTAAAGCCGTTAAAGGTGTCAAATG
>NZ_BASL01000681.1:0-185 GCF_000648255.1 Candidatus Protochlamydia sp. R18
GGTGTCAAATGGGCTAATCCATCATCCGTGAGATTGCTGCACGCGCTTAGATTGAGATGCTGTAAAGCCGTTAAGGATTTCAAATGGGCTAATCCATCATCCGTGAGATTGATGCACGAGCTTAGATCGAGATGCTGTAAAGCCGTTAAGGGTGTCAAATGGGCTAATCCATCATCCGTGAGATT
>NZ_BASL01000680.1:0-34997 GCF_000648255.1 Candidatus Protochlamydia sp. R18
GTAGACAGTTTTGTATTTGGCCAATCTTTGTATCCAATCGAAAGGATGTAGTCGTCTAAAAGGCAGTAAAGTGCTATAATTTGTTCTTCCATGGCTTCAATCCTTGTTATTTGTTGCACAAAAACAATTTAAGGATCTGAGGCCTTTTTATTTACATCTAAATTTTATTTCAACTTAGTTATTTGCAACTTACATTAATTAGTAGGCTGATTTAAAGTTTTAGCCCTTGAACAAAATTTTAACAAACTAACTTCTTCCATTCTTTGTTTAAACCTAAATAATAATTTTTCAAATTTTAAATTGATTCGGATGGTTGTTTTTAATAATATTATTTCAACGTGAATTCTTGTTAAATTAAAGGATAGCCAAGTCATGCAAAGCACACATTCTATTTATCCCCAATTTTTCAGTGAGCAACCATCGAAATTAGAAGATTTAGATAACCTTGATATGGTTTTAGACGCTATCGCAAAACATAAACATTCCAAAGCCATCGAAAAGTTTAATGTTTTCATGGCCTCTTTGCCGTTACAGGTTGAAAAAGAGGTGATTGAAAAGATTTTTGCCTGTCTCCGGGCACTTATTCCTGTGATAGAGGCTCCCCAAGAGATAAATGAGAGTGTACGTTTACTGCTTAATTTGACAGCAGGCCCTTGTTTTGTAGAAGAGCAACAGCGAATAGCTATCGAACTTGCCAAGTGGCACTACAAAAAAGGCAAACAAGAAAAGCAAGAGAATAAACAACTAACCTATTTTATTGATTCCATTCACTATGTAGGAAAGGCTCAGATTATCTTGAAGGCTTCCCCAAATCTTCAGTGTCTAGCTTCGCGCCTTTTTAAAGCGGCTTCGACCTCTCTTAGCTTTTTTAAGCATCGCTTAGAACAAGCGGTGGGGAAAAACGATAGCCAGCAAGTCGCGCAATTCTTCACAAATCTTGCAACGCGCTTCGAATTGATCTGCTGCCCAGTTGAAAAGCATGCGTTGATTAAATTGTTCTATAAACAAGTGCATGCTGTTATCTCACACACATTAATCACTCGGGGACCAGAGCGGATACAAACAAGTGGTTTGAGCACTCTAAATGAAACGATGCTCCCCTACTTAAAGCGTTCCTCTTTTCCTACGGATTGTTTTATTACAACGACATACCGAGAGAAATTAAAGATTTATCGCGACAGTTTTCGCGAATTGTACGAAGAAATTAATTCGCAACAATTTACGATTGACGAAGTGCGCACTTTGCAAAGCAAAAGTTCAACGCACTTACTCTCTTTTTTGCATGCTTTAGTCGAAGATGCCATTGCCATTCTAGGAGATTCTCCTTGTTCATATGATTTACGAGCGATGGGATCTTTAGCCAAAGAAGAGATCTGTCCCTACTCAGACTTAGAATGGTGCATTCTCATCGAAGAAGTTGAGCATCGACCCTACTTTGTAAAATTAGCCCGCCTATTAGAACTACAAATAATAAGCTTAGGAGAAGATCCAGCACAAGGGTTACCCGTTTTTACTTGTATCGGGGCTAAACACCGTTCTGGTTTCCATATCGATTCTGGCGGCAATCCAGCTGTTGTCACTGATCTTATCAACACACCCGATGGGTTGGCTCAGATGCAAAAAATGGAGGAATACGCCTCTAATTCCCATAGCAATACGCTACGCAAGACCATTTCTTTTCATCAAAAAACCCCTGCACTCTTTATCCTCTACCAAACAAAAATGCGCGAATATCTTGATGAAGAAGTGTCGCAAGTAAGAGAAATCAGACGCAAAAGGCAGACGATACATTTATTAGCAGATCGCCTACAGACCTATGAACAGATTTGGCGCCACCCCTTTAAAGAAAAAGTTATCGATCTAAAAAAGGGCTACACAGAGCTACTTCATCACCTGTTAAATGATTTATCTCTTTACTTCGGCATGGAAGAAGCCAATACACTCGATCTTATCGACGCGCTTGTGAAAAAGGGTATTTTCACAGCCGAAAGTGGGTTCTTATTGCAAGAGGCGGTAGCGGCCATTTATCTAAAAAGAGTGGGCCTTCATTTTACTTGTGGGGAGCAAAAAGAAGAGGTTAATCTGGAAGATTCTCTTAGTGAACAGGAGGTTCCGGCAAAGTTTTATTGGCTTGTGCTGCGCCCTCTTTACCGTAAATTGAAGCTTTGCTTTTCTGGTTGGGATACTCATGATTTAAATTTTTGCATTTCCAGACTAGACCCTCATCAATTAAAGACTTGCATATTTAAGCTAGACGCTCATTTTCATAAAATCGATCTCCTTCGAGGGGCTTATTATGAAGAGGAGCTGCACCCCGATAACATAGACAATCTCAAGCCTTGGATAACGCATTTCGTAACTTATCTCATTACTAGGCAACTAGCTAACGCGTTTGATCAGAAGGCTTGGGATTGGCATGAAGCTTATTACCAAAGACTTTCACTGATGACCTTCACAGATCCCCTAAGAAAAATCTATTTTAATATTTTGGATAACTATCGTGCGGAGGAAAATTTGGCTGCGTTAAGGGCTCATCTTGCCTCTATCCCTAATCCAAGCGGAGTTAGACAAAGCCAGCGCTTAGAAGAAGAGCAGTTTCAACAAGCGATTCTCGCGATGACGGTCGACCAGCCGGATCCAGACGATCCCTTCCAAGTCAAAATCCGCTGCCCAACATTGCCTGATGCCCGCTACCTTAGACAAGCAGTAAGCGAGCAAATTTTAGAAGAAACTGGTAATCTTAAACGGCAATACAAAAATAGTGCTCACCTCGTCGCGAGTGCCTCCTATGAAGGCTACCAACTACATTTTAAACAAAAACCAACCCATCCTTTGCTGGAATATGCCATCCATGCACTGACGGCACGCATTGCGGGGCACTTAAGCCCTCCGACTGAGCTGGCACGCTTTGAAGTCGAAGTGAAAGGAAAAACAAGGATCTATCCCGTCTTAATTTCCAAAACAATACAAGGACAAACGTTAGAAAATGCAAAACAGCTAGACGTCAAGCAATTGACCTGGGCTTGCCTGTGTGCTTTATTGACACGTCCAGGAGATGGGAGATTCCCCAACTATGTCGTTGAAGAGGGGACACGGCACATTTTCTGCGTCGATAATGATATTTCTTTTGTCGAACCTGTGATTCGCCATGTCGTCGGGCATACCGTGCATTTTTCTTCTGCTCTTTTTTGCTTAGATTCTAAATACTGTCTAGACCCTGAAGTATTGCAGGCTTTCCTTGATTTAAAACCTAACCTCATTATCCGTAGTTGGCTTAAAGACTTAATTCAAAAAGACAAGATGTACCAAAATCTTCAACTTTTTACTCGCAGAGAGGAAAAAATTTTATATGAAGAAAATCCAAAAGATTGCTTTAAAGGAACCCTTCTTTTGCGCAGCGGGACGATAACGAATCTACTTGTTCAATTTTACCATCTGCAAGACTGCTTGCGCCAAGATTTAACAAACAAAGAAAAACTCATTCCGCTAGACCTTTTATCACACCTTGTCAGCTTACGAGGCAGCCAAAAGCAAATTTTAGATCACCGGGTTTATGATAAATACAAACTAGCGGCCGCGAGCAGTTTAGATCCCAAGCAAAGATTACAAAAAGCAATCGATCGGCAAGTAGACATTTCACTCACTTCTGCCCAAGCCGATGCAGCCAGCTTTGGCAAGCCCCCGACATTTGAAGAAATTCAAAATCGCAAAGAATACTCTCCTAAGAAAGCTCAAAGCGAACTTTCTATTTTTACCTTAAAGCAAGATACATCAAATGTTATATTCGGGATAAACAAAGAGGGAAAATGGATTAACGCAAATTTTGAAAAGATGGCCAAAGGGAAAATACCTGATTACGAGCGACAACGCATTGTATTAGATGCCTTAATTTTTCTAATGCACAATAAAGGCTTTCAGCCACAAAAAGTCACTCTGATGAACTGCGCCGTTTTAAATTACACTATGTTAAAGCCTTTCTTACATGTTGACCTTACCTATTTAAATCTAAGCGGCTGTCAGTTTATCAGAGAAGAGGTCATTCAGGAAATAGAGAAAAGCTCTCCTAACCTCAAAGAGCTTTATTTAAGCCACTGCGCTCACCTGCATGCGTTTGAAAAACCACGCTTTCCCTTTGCATCGACCTGTTTGCAGTTCGCTAAATTAGAAGTATTACACCTTAGAAGATGTCGGATGCTTACCTCGATTCATTTAGATGCCCCTCTTTTGCATACCGTGGAAGCCGATAAAAACCCTCAATTAAAAACGCTCTTTTTCACAGCTGCTGCTGCTTATGTCAAAGGAAATTTTACAAGTTGTCCGGCCTTAGATTTAGAAATGGCCAAAAAGGAAGGATTGCATAGAATCTTAAGGGATTTTCCCCTATTGTTTCGAATTTATACAAGTGATTCTGAGCTCATTTCACTTAAGCTTCCTGGCAAAAAAATAAAAGCTGAAGGCACGGAAGCTCTTGCCCGGGCCTTAGTTTGCAATACTACTCTTGAAACGCTCGATCTTGAAGGTAACGAGATAGGCTATAAAGGGGCGGAATTTCTTGCTCAAGCTCTTGCTTCCAATACAACTCTCAGAATACTTTATCTTAACGATAACCAAATAGGGGATCAGGGAACGGAAGCTCTTGCACAGTCTCTTGCTTCCAATACCTCTCTTGAGATGCTCTATCTTAGCGATAACCAAATAAGCGATAAAGGGGCCGAAGCCCTTGCTAAGTCTCTTGCTTCCAATACGGCTCTTAAAAGACTTTATCTTAGCAATAACGAAATACGTGATCAGGGAGCAGAATCTTTTGTTAAGTCTCTTGTTTTCAATATGACTCTTGAAAAGCTCGATCTCAGCGGTAATCCAATAAGGAATAGAGGATGTCTAGCTCTTGCTAAGTCTCCTACTTTCAATAATACCCTTAAAGAACTTCACCTTCGCTATAACCCAATAAGTGATTTAGGATTTCAATTCGAACTATTATTTGGACTTTATAGAAATGCTTTTTGGCTTACTAAACTTGACCTTTCTAACAAAGCAATAAGCGATAAAGTAGTAAAAGTTTTTGCTCATGCTCTTGCTTCCAATACTATTCTTAAAGAACTTGACCTTCGCAATAATCAAATAAGTGATGAAGGAGCAGAAGCGCTTGCTCACGCTTTTGCTTCCAATGCAACTCTCAAAATACTTTATCTTAGCAATAACCAAATAGGCGATCAGGGAGTGAAAGCTCTTGCTTCCCATACTATTTTTGAAGTATTAGGTCTTGAGTCTAACCAAATAAGCGATGAAGGAGTCGAAGCAATTGCTTGCAATCTTGCTTCCAATACAACTCTCAAAATATTTTATTTTAGCAACAACCGAATAGGTGCTCAAGGAGTGAAAGCTCTTGCTCAGGCTCTTGTTTCTAACATTACCCTTGAAGAACTGCAATTGCAAGGTAATTTAATAGGCAATAAGGGGGCCGAAGCCCTTGCTAATTCCCTTGCTTCCAATACGGCTCTTAAAAGACTTTATCTTAGCAATAACCAAATAGATGATCAAGGAATAGAAATTCTTGCTCAGGTTCTTGCTTCTAATACTTCTCTTGAGATGCTTGATCTTAGCAATAACCAAATAGATGATCAAGGAGCAGAAATTCTTGCTCGCGCTCTTGCTTCCAATACTGCTCTCAAAAGACTTTATCTTAGCAATAACCAAATAAGTACTCAAGGAGCGGAAGCTCTTGCTAAGTTTCTTGTTTCCAATACTATTCTTGAAGTATTAGGTCTTGAGTCTAACAAAATAAGCGATGAAGGAGCAGAAGTTCTTGCTCGCGCTCTTGCTTCCAATACTGCTCTTAAAGAACTTGACCTTCGCAATAACCAAATAAGTGATAAGGGAATGAAAGTTCTTACTCAAACTCTTGCCTCTAACACTGCCCTTGAACAGCTCTGGCTTGTAAGTAACCAAATAAGTGATTTAGGATTTAACTTCAGGCTATTATTTAAACTTTATAGGAACGATCCTAAGCTTATCTCTCCAAACCTTTCTTTCAGTAAAATGGGAATAAGCGATAAAGCGGCAAAAGTTTTTGCTCATGCACTTGCTTTTAATACGATCCTTAAAAAACTTGATCTTCGCCATAACCAAATAAGTGATGAAGGAGCAGAAGCTCTTGCTCATGTACTTGCTTTTAATACGACTCTTAAAGAACTTGATCTTCGCCACAACCAAATAAGTGATGAAGGAGCAGAAGCGCTTGCTCACGTTCTTACTTCCAATACAACTCTTAAAAGACTTTATCTTAGCAATAACCAAATAAGTACTCAAGGAGCGGAAGCGCTTGCTCACGTTCTTACTTCCAATACAACTCTTAAAAGACTTTATCTTAATTTTAGCAATGACCAAACAGACTATAATGGAAGTTTAGTTTTTGATTTAGTTAATGGAGATAAGATATTAATAATTGGTGATCCTAAATAGATAAGGCTCTTAATTATGCTATTGTAATCACAAATAAAATATTTTATTAACTAAATGGGATTAGTTAGTTTTTTTAGAAAATGAAATTGTTTTCCTTACAAGTCTTGCCCACCTTTGTCTTAAGAGTGCAATTAAATCTTTCAATGTAACTTGTTTGACCAGATTGCTTGCTAACTGGTTGATGTTGGCTCTAAGGAATGATTTCATAATAACCTGAACTTTGGGTTTAGGTGTTTAGGCTTAAACAAGATACATAAAATTTGAATGACAAAAGACCTCAACATGATTTAAAAGCATTGTTTAACACAACCCTACTTAATCATGAGAGGTCAAAAATGGGTGTAACTGAATTCTATACTTTGGTTAAATCTTCATAAGGAATTTTTCAAATTTTAATTTGATTGGGCTGTTTTTTTTATAGTATTTTTACAACGTAGATTTTTCTTAAACCAAAGGATAGTTAAATCATGCAAAACGCTCATTCTATTCCCTCTCTATTCTCCTCCGCATCATTTAGTGAGCAATCACCGAATTTCCGGTATTTAGATAGACTCGATGCGATTGCGACGACTATCACAAAGAAAAAAACTTCCCAAGCCGTCAAACAGTTTAATGTTTTTATGGCCTGTTTGCCGCCTCAGGTGGAAATAGTAGTGCTGAAAAAGGTTTTTGTATGCCTCTTCAATAGTCGATAAAACTTTCTGAGCAATCTGATGGCTGCTCTTGCTAATTATTGCTTGAATCCATCCAAGCCTCGACTGTTCTTTTCAAATACAGAAATTGAAGCTGCTAGGCTTCTAGAATATTTTTGAGAGTTTCTTACGTTAAACTGGCGTTAACTAAATATCCATTTGTTGAATTAAGATATTTACTAGAAATCTGGCCTGGTTTTAAATCTCATCAACCTATGAAATAACCGGTAGTTTACAAATTCCTGTTTTAATTTTCTTAACAATTGGTATAACTATCTTGAGTTAGAAACTAGATCTTTTATTTCAATAAAATTTACTTCAACCATGCTAGCAAAAAAAGCAAATGATCCTCTTCTAAAATTTTGGACTCTCTTATCAAAACAAGAACAACAAAATTTAACGCTTCAAATAAAACAAATTAATCGCACTCTTCTCGACCAACAAATAGCTTTAATTAACCCATCTAAATCAGTTGATTCTTTTATTGAACCATTTAAAGATTATGCGTTTGCAGGAAATGAAAAGCTGCAATTAAAAGGTAAGGAACTCCTTCAAAACGGAAAGATGGGGTGTATTGTTCTCGCAGGTGGGCAAGGAACCAGGCTTTGTTTTGAAGGCCCTAAAGGACTTTTTCCTGTTTCTGTTATTAAGCATAAGTCATTATTTCAACTTTTAGCAGAAAAAACTGTTGCCGCGAGTAAACAAGTTAACTTTCCTTTATCTCTCGCCATTATGACTTCACCAGAAAATGATCAAGCAACTAAACAGTTTTTTGTTGAAAATGGCTATTGGGGTTTATCTAAAGGTCAAATTTCATTTTTTTGCCAAAGTACCCTACCTTTGCTAAATGCAGAAGGGTCTCTATTTTTAGAAACCAAAAGCCGTATAGCCGAAGGGCCTAATGGCAACGGGCATTGTCTACACGATTTTTATCAATCGGGCTTATACGACGCATGGAAACAACGGGGTATTGAATACATTAATATGATCTTAGTGGATAATCCATTGGCAGATCCATTTGATGCAGAATTACTTGGTTTCCATCAACAACAAAAAGCTGAAATTACTATTAAATGTACTGAAAAGCAAGAACCTCAAGAAAAAGTCGGAATTATCGTTAAAGAAAATCACCGAGTAAAAGTGATTGAATATTCTGAATTATCTGATCAGCATAAAAATGCTAGCGAAGCTAACGGACGTCTTCAATACTGTTGTGCAAATTTAAGCTTATTTTGTTTTTCCATGTCTTTTATTGAAAATACGCTCCCAAATCACCCCTTTTTGCCTATTCATAAAGCTTGGAAAGCAGCAAAATTTGTGAACGAGCAAGGAATTACTACACTGTCTTCTCATCCCATCGCTTGGAAATTTGAAACTTTCATTTTTGATTGGTTACAATATTCTAAAAAAGTTTTCGCTTTATTATATCCACGTCACCACTGTTTTGCTCCTTTAAAAAACTTTCAAGGAAATGACTCATTAGAATCTGTTCAAAAAGCACTTATCTATCGTGAAAAAGAAATTTTAAAGTCGATTACGGGTTTAGAACCTTCTTTAAACTTAATAGAATTAGCAGCTGATTTTTACTATCCGACATCAGATTTATTAAATAAATGGAAAAATCGTTTAGCAAAAACCTTGTATATAGAACCTTAAAAAGGTGGCAAAATTAGTTTTTTAGTACACAATAATTTCATTTATACAAAGCAAAGCTCTTGCTAATCATTAACAGACTTGAATTGGAAGCTTGAAAATACTGCATAGATAAAGAAATAGAAGTTTTCTTCTTTTCTGTGCTCTAACATTTAAAATATTAATTCTTATGTTATTTTTAACGCTTAGTATGTGTTCCCCATTTTTCATGCATGAAAACTTCTAAAGGGGAAAATACCACTTTATCAACAAGTAAGCCAACAGCAATAATTACAAACATCACTCCAATAACTGCATCCATCGCGTGAAGCTCTCGGCCATAGTGCAATAAATTACCCAATCCAAAACCAGTTAAAATGGTAATATAGATTTCTGCAGCCATTAAAGATCGCCAAGCAAAAGCCCATCCCTGCTTCATACCGCTAATAATAAATGGCAACGCTGCGGGCACAATTACTTTAAACCAAGTATGAAAGCCTTGAGATCCTAATGTGCGTGCTGCTCTGACATAAAGAGGAGGAACATTTTTAACCCCTGCATCAGTTGCTAAAGCTATAGACCATACAGATCCCATAATAACAATAAAAAACATCGCTTTTTCTGTTTGACCAAACCACAATATGGCTAAAGGTGCCCAACAAACGCTAGGAAGCGTTTGCAAGCCAAGTGCTAAAAAACCAATGGTATCTTCAAATAGTTGGAAACGAGCATTTAACAGCCCTATAGGAATTCCCACTAATAATCCGACAAGATATCCTTGAATAAGTCTTTTTAAAGTAACATAGCTCGCTGAAATTAATGTGCCATCTTGTAAGGAACTAATTAAATAGTGCAGTACTTGAAGAGGCGAAGGAACTAAAACAGGTGACCAAATTTCAGCGTAAACGAGTAATTGCCATAGGACAGTTAAAGTTAAAAAAAATAAACTAGCATGAAGGATTCTTTGTAAATTCATATTCTTTCTATTAAAGGCATTTGATTTTTTAATATATGCGTAATTTCACTAGCAAATTGGGCTACTTCTATACTCCGAATATCTCTAGAACGCGGTAATCGAATAAAAAATTCTTGTTGAATACGTCCTGGATGGGAAGAAAATAAAAATAACTTATCCCCTAGGCAAACCGCCTCCGCAACGTTGTGTGTAACAAAAACAATTGTTTTCTTTTGTTGTTCCCAAATTCTTTGGATATCTTCGTAAAGTTGTTCCCTTGTAAATGCGTCTAAAGCAGCAAAAGGCTCATCCATTAAAAGGATATGGGGATCTGGAGCTAAAGAACGCGCTAAAGCAACGCGTTGTTTCATTCCTCCTGATAATTCATGTGTGTGAGCATAAGCAAACTTATCTAGGCCAACCAATTTTAAATAACTGTGAGCCAATTCTTTTCTTTCTTTTGCTGTCAATTCGGGCTTTAATTTTAATCCAAATAAAACATTGTCAATCACATTTAACCACGGAAAAAGAGCTGACTCTTGAAACATCACTAATCGATCACTCCCAGGTCCGGTAATTTCTTTACCTTCACAATAAATCTTGCCTTGATCAGGAAATTCTAATCCTGCAATTAAATTTAATAACGTACTTTTACCGCAACCTGAAGGCCCTACTAAACAGACAAATTCTCCAACATTTACGCTTAATGAAACACGCTCAAGGGCTTGCACGTTTCCCGATTTCGCTTTAAATGTTTTACTAACATTATCGATAATGATTTCTGCAAGGGTGAGTTCAACTTCTGTCATGAATTAAACCTTTGGAGTGATCAATTTCTTCCAATACCTCAGCAAGAAGGCGAAGATCATACAATCCTTTAAGTTGGGGCTGTTGCTTAAAAAAACCAATCTCATAAGCCCAGTTAGCATAGCGATATAGAGAGGCTTGAATAGGTGCATACGTTAATTCGATTTTTTCCCAGGCGCGATCTATAATTTCTTTCGCTAAATTTCTAAATACTTCTTTTTTTAATTCTTGGTTAAAAAAAACTTTAGCTTGCTCATTGTTTTCCTGAATCCACTCCGTTAATTTAATATGAGCTAAAATCCACTTTTTGACTAAATCTGGCCGATTTTGTAAAAAATTTTCAGTACTAACTAAATGCGTCGTGACATACTTTCCACCAGTTTGCTTCCAAAGAGAACTTTCTTCTAAAAAAACCTCTCCTTTAGCTTCTTCGACCAATCGGCTTGCCCAAGGTTCAACTGCCCAAGCAGCATCTAAATCTCCTTGGTGAAAAAGGGTAAATTGATCCACATTTTCCATTGGAATAACCGTGACCTGTCCCCCAAATAAGTTAAATTCAAAACCGTTAGAATAGAGCCAAGCCCTCGCTGCCACATCTTGGGTATTCCCTAACTGAGGAGTCGCAATTATTTTTCCTTGAAAATCTGAAATGTTTTTAATGCGATCCGATTGAATAATCAATGAGGCACCCCCGCTGCAAGAACCACAAACAACGCGAATTGTTTTTCCCTTTGCTTTCAGGTAAGCATTAATTGTTGGACTCGGGCCTACATATGTTAAATCTAATGAATCTGCAAACAGAGCTTCCATTGCACTCGATCCCGCTTGATAAACATACCATTGAATCTCTACATCCGGACCTAAAAAGCTTTCAAACCATCCTTTTTGTTCTCGACTTAACCCATGACCAATGACAGCTTGCGCATGAGTGATGGTCGCAAAATGTCCCACTCGTAAGACTGTTTTTTCTTTTAAATGTTCCTGAGCAAAAAGCTTAAAATAACACATTAAGCAGAAGCAAAGAATAGAAACTACCTGCATGGCGAACAACCTACGTTTTATTCCAACACAACAAATTTTCACGCTCGTTGGATGATGTGATCTAGTTCGTTACCATACCCAATTCAAGTATTTTTCCTCTAATTTTTATGAAGCTGTCAACCATTAGCCTGAATGCAAAGGGCTTATATCTCAAAAATTTTACTTTTTAAAAGTTTAAAACTAAAATTTCAAATTAATTAATTATTTTAAAGCATTTTGGCATGCTTTTCTCATTTAATTTAAAACAAAATCTATTTTTATAATTAATTATATAATTAAACACATTAATTGTTTTTATTATATAATTATAATTAACAAATTAAACATGGTTATTATTATGCCAATTGAATTTGTTAGTACAAATCCTTTAGAAAAAATACAATCAAACCCTCAAAGCACAGAAGAAATTAAATTAAAAAATAAAAATTTTATATTACCTAATGGAAAACAATACTTTATTAGTAAATTTAAAATAGATGGAAAAGAAGTTGAAGTTAGTAAACTTAGTCCTGAACAATTGCAAAGTATTGCTTTAATAGCAGATAAATTATTCAAATCTGCTTCTTCTTTAAATTTAAAAAGAAATGACTTGAATTCTATTGGGATTATGGCAACTCCTGATAAAACCACTGCAGTCACTGTTAATTATAAAGATTCAACCAATACTCAAAGTGTTAAAGAAGAAAAAGTTAATCGATCAATTCACCAAGAGTTCAAGAAAAAATTTCCTAGCTGCTTAGCTGAAAATATTCAAAGAGTTAAAACAACTCAAACAATTGCGCAACATCAAATCCAATTTTCAAAAGCCTATGGAGATGGGCAAGAATTAGATGGGATACCAGGTAATGAAGAACCACTTACTAAAATTCCAGCGCGTTTAATTGGGCCAAAAACATTGCCCAGCGAACAAGTGATCACTCACACTTACTCTATCGATGGGCAAGATTATGCGACTCAATATATCACAAGAGACACAACAGTCGATCAAACAATTGAATTCTGTAAAAATATGATTTCTCATTTAAGGGTAAAATTGGCGAAAGCTTCAGAAGAAGACAAAACAAAAATTATGTCCAAACTTCGTTTGTATGAAAACTCCTTAAATAGTGCTAATAAATTTCGAGAAAATGAAAATTGGTTAAGCTCGGATTATTTTCGAGGACAGATCCGTGAATCAGGCTTTACTCAAGCTACAGAATCTTATGTCTCAGCCCCCGTCAATATGCGATATCAAGAACTGCAAGTTGATGGAAAAAAAGAGGTTGGATTTTATAGGGTGGGAATCATGTCTGATATGCGAAATGGTTTCTATAGTTTATCCGATTTAAAATCTTTTAAAAATGAACCAAAAAAGGTAAATGATTTAATCCAAAATTTATCAAAAAAATTGAATTCCAAGCTTACAAATGATCAACGAGTCTCTATTGAAAATGCTCTTAATAATTTAAAAATTATGAGAGGAAGCCCATCTTACATTGATATAGTTTATCAGGAACGTAAAATGATGATTGAACAACAAATGGTTCAACTCATTGCAGGTCAAGTCCGCCAAAATCCTCAAAAAGTTTTAGAAGCCTTTGAAGCAGGAAATAGTTTTGATTTGGTGCATGTTGCCCTTCTTAACCAAAGAAAAAGTGAAATGGGCTCTACGGGTTGGGTGCATGATGAACGAGTAGAAATGGAAGATATGCAAGAAATTTTTGCAGAATTTAACGGAAAAAAATTGTGTTTTAATGGAACGGGACCTTTGATCGATGGAGATATGGTTTATCTTCCTCAACAAATCAAAGATTCAGAAATTGTCACAATTCCCTTAGCAACGGCCTTTTTTAATACATCTGTACAAGGCAATACACATAACAATAAAACACAATTAAAGATAAATACCGAACAACTTCGACAATTACTTATCTCCCATCCACATTTATTTGATAAATTTCCTGAGGTTAAAAAATCACTATTAGAAGATTCATCCACAAGTTATACACTTGCAGAAGAATTACTCATGGTTCTTTTATCCTCTAAAACTTTTTGCGTTTCTTTAGGTTGTTTAAGCGCTAAAGATCGGACTGGTCTAGTTGCTGAACGTTTAATGTTAAGACACCTTCACCCTCATCTTCCTTCAAAGAGAAAACATGATTTTGATAAATCCATTTTTGATCCTAATGGGCCAGCAGTTAGAGTTGTTACAGACAATACTCCTAAATTTAAAGTATTGAAAGTGAATCCTCGCGCCTCCCTTCCACAAGGGTTTAACTTCTTGGATCGAATAAAAATGGTGTATAGTCTATTAAAAGCATCTTTTTAAACTCCTATTCTCTTGACACTGACTTTATCTTGCCGTTTTATGAAAAAGTTATTCCTATTGTTGCTAAGACATAAAAAAAATAAAATAAGGTGCAAATTAAAGCAAATATTCCAAAAATTGCACCGTTCCGGGTTCTTTTAGTAGGGCGTTTATCAAAAAAGATAGCCCACAACATCAAAGAAAAACCATATACATACATAGCAATATAAATATAAAAAGTTGCAATATCCACAAAAAAGCTCACTTTGGATGAATTAGCTGTCTTACAAATATTTAGTCTATTAAAAAATCTCTAAAATAAACCACAAATAAAATCCAAAATCGATGTAATAAATTCTTTATTCAGCACAAACTTATTGTTCTTGTATTTTTAAATTATTGTTAGGTGATGTTAATCAATTTACTTTGACTAAATAAATTTTTCCAAACGCGTTTGAATCCCAGATAAGCGAAAACTTTGTTGAGAAATTGTTCTTTCAATTGTGAAATCAGCTCCCCACACCTCAATATGTTTACGAGCCCTTGTAACGCCAGTATAAAAAACTTCTCTACCAAAGCATTCCGATCCTTCAGGTAACATTAAAATGACTCTCTCGAATTCGCTGCCTTGACTCTTATGAACAGATAAGCAATAAGCTAATTCATACTTAGGAAGTAAACAAGCGGGTAAACAACGTATATTTTCTCCCTCATCTTTAGAAGGAAATAAAGCATAATCTTCGCTCGCTATTGATTTTAAAGGCAGTTTTCGAATTAACACACCAGTTTCGCCATTGAACAAATTTTGTTTGTAATCATTCGTGACAATAATAATAGGAATTGCTAACCACCCTGATGATAATTTTATTTGGCTCACATGATTCCAAATGAGTTGATTAATACTATCTACTCCAAAATACCCTTTTCGCATAGGTGATAAAATACGAATGGTATTAAAAAGCTCTAATATTTTTTGATTATCTTGAACTTTTATAGATAAAGGAAAATGATTCATAACGTGCTGGACAAATTCTTTTTGCGCTTCTCTTCTATCTGGAGACAAATTTAAACGAGAAATCCCAGCAATCTGTGTTTCGTTAAGCATGCTCAACGTTTCTTGACCCTTTCCTTGATTAATATAATGCGCCAATGAAACAATAGAGCTTAATTCTGTGCGTAAACAAACTTTCAGTTCTGTACAGGGAATTTTTGTTTTTAATTTCGTCAAATCAGCAAATAAACTTCCTGCTTCCACAGAAGGTAATTGATGCTGATCACCGAGTAAAATCAGTCGCGAGCCTTTTTTTAAAGCTTCAAATAAATAAGCCATCATTTTGACATCGATCATTGAACTTTCATCTACAATAATCAAATCCGCTGCTAATCTTATACCCGATTCATTTCTTGAGCGATTATTAATTCCCAATAATTGATGCAAAGTTTTTGCTTTTAAAGGAGGAAAATCTTTTAACTGCGCGGTGACTAAACTCAAACTTTTTTGTAAATTTGCCGCAGCTTTACCCGTCGGTGCTGCTAAAGCAATTTGGCAGTTTTTTTTCTGACATTCTTTTAAACTATCCCAATAAATTTGAATAAAACGGCCAGCCGTAAAAGTTTTTCCGGTTCCAGGTCCACCAGTAATAAGTGAAAGAGACGATAAGCATCCTGTTAAAATTGCTTGAGCTTGTTCCAATAACAATTTTTTTTTCAACACACATTCATTAAGGTGTTGTTCAAGGACAATTCGATTTAATTCAAGCGTTGGGGGTGTTTGTAAATGTTTTTTTAAATTTTTTAGAAAAACTGTTTCTAAAACCCAATGTTTTTGCAAATAAAAATTGCCTTTATGCATACATATGGGAGTATTCGGATAAACAGAATTTTCAAGACTATCCATAGCTGTCACAAAATTAACCGGAATATTTTCTGACCCCTGCAAAATTGAATGGGTTAAATTCTCTAACTCTTCATTAGATAACGGTGCTGCCGCTTCATTCATCCAAAGTTGTTTTACCGTAGGAAATAAAGTCTGATTCCTGATTTCCACGCATAAATGCCCCTCTTGAGCAGCCATCAAAAGATGGCAAATAAACAATACAAGGTTTTGATTGATCCATTGACCTTTAATAAGTTCTAAAGTTAAAAGATAGTTTAAATAAGAAAGTTGATTTTTACTTAATAACTGATTAACGAGGGGCCAATTCGGTAAGTCTTGAGCTCTTTTTGTGCCCAACCAAGGAGCTAACTTATATGATTCTAAAAAATTTTGCTTTGCGAATCCTCTTTCCATTACCTTCACTCGTAATTTTTAGGCGAGAAAATTTTTATTAGATCCTGCGCGTCACAAAAATAAATTCCTGATTGTTTATTAGATTGAATTCCTCTTAAAAATAAGTAAAAAAATCCGCCAAAGCATTCTTCAAATGATCGTGTTTCCACCAATTTTAAATATCGTTTCAGTGCTTCAGTATAAATTTTAGCTTGTACGAAATAATTATGGTCCAACATAGCTTGATGTAAATGAAAAAAATCATAACACTCGTTTGATGATCCAAGCCAATTACTTTTCCAATCGACAATATAATATTTACCTTTATGAACAAAAATCAAATCAATAAAACCTTTAATTAATCCTTGCCCTTCTACCAATCCCTCTATTGCTAAATCACTTTCATACGGAAAAAGAAAAGTCATTTCACGAACCAATTTCGATGGCTCAATATCCGCTAAACAAAAGGGGGAAGAATGAACGCCTAAATCTACATTCAGGACTTGATAGACTAGTGCAGCTAAAACATTTTCCCAAGGTCGGTACATTTCATTTTGAATCCATGGACGAATCAAAGGAAGAGTTTCAACAGCTAAGTTTACCCCTTTAAAATCACGAAACGAAATTTTTTCTAATAGCTCATGAATAAGAATACCTGTTTCACTGCTTGCTGGTAAGGTATGTTCAGTTTTAATAGAATTGTTGAAATCGTGGGGAGGAGTCTGCGATAGTGAAAAAGAAGAGATTCGATTTAAGCTTGAAAACGAACTCATTAATAAGGGTGTTCTTAAAATAGAAATAGACTTAGGTGGCTCAAGATCAATAAAGGGAACAGAATCCTTCTTATTTTTTTCTAGAAAAATTTCTCTGTGAATCGAATAGGTCATGCCATTTCGAGAACCTATTTCCTCCATAAATTTAATAAAACTTTGACCATTGAAATGTCGGATGCGGTCATAAAGGGTCTCATAACTACACTCAGTCTGTCCGAGTCTACCTAAAAGAAGATCTAAAGGAGATGCCTCACCATATTTAATTTGCTCAGAAGGAATATGGAGACTTATCGGAATATAAAGCTGATATTTCGCGCGCGTCATGGCAACATACAGTTGCCTCATTTTTTCCGCGTCAATTTCTTCGCAATAGTGAAGTCGCTGTTCACTTGATTCTTCTAAAGGAATTAAAACAAATTTGCCTTCTTTTTCAATAGGAATCAATTCATCTTTGAAAGAATTACGTTGAATTAAACCTAAAGCAAAAACGATATCGAATTCTAAACCTTTACTCACATGTAATGTTAAGATCTTAATTCCATCTTTAGAAGGATCTTGAAACCGCTTAACTCTGGGATCTTCATTTTCATCCCATTTTTGAAATTGATCTAAAAATGGAATCAACCCTTCAGGTCCATTCCATTCATGATATTGATGATTAATGACAATTTCAGCAATTTGCTGTAAATCATGGTAAAAATCAACACCTCCCTCTTTCGCTAATAATTGTTCCAGAATAGAAAGTTTATTTTTCTCCCAGCAACTTTGTAAGAAACGATCATAAAAGATGGAGAATCCCTGCTCTATCAAAACTTGCTTTAAAGATTGGATCACTGACAAAATCGATTCTAAATTCGAAGAATCATGCAACTTTTCATGAGACCAACCAATCAAAGAATTGCCTAAAAGTGTTCTAAGAGTCCCTATGTTTTGCGGATGAAGAACAGCTTTAATAAGGTCTATTAAGGCATTCAATGCAGGTGATTCAGCTAAACTAGTCCCTCGTTGATTTAAATAAGGTAATTGATAGGAGTCAAAATATTCGGCGAGACGTAACGCTTGATAACGATCTCTTACTAAAACAGCAAATTGGCTATAGGCCAATGTTTTTTGCTTCCTTAAGCGTCTAATTTCTTGTGCAATAAAAGGGAAAAATACTTTTTGTTCTAAATCTTGTATGGTTGAATTCTTTTTATTGCTCCCATCCCCCATAAAAAAGTGAACAGCTCCTTTTTCATCCTCAAATAAACGTGTTTGATTGAAAGTAGAAGCAAAAACAGGTTGATAAGTTAAATGAAAATTTGTTTTAGGAAGAGGAATAAACTTTGGAGTATGATCTGGAGAAAATAAGACATTCAAAGCATTCACTAACGCTGGTTGAGAACGATAATTTACATCAAGAGAAAAACAATGCTCATGTCCGAGTGCTTGCGCAGCTGCCAAATAAGTATAAATATCTGCTTGCCTAAAAGAATAGATCGATTGTTTAGGATCACCGACTAAATATAAATAACCTTTCCAAGTTTTATCTTGAGGAAGAAATAAACGTCGAAAAATTTGCCATTGTAAAGGATCTGTATCTTGGAATTCATCAATAATAGCCGCTTGATAAATCATTTGAATTTGTTTTAAAAAGTTCTCTTGCCCAATTGCCCAATCCATTTTTCTTAATAAATCGTCCGGGGAAAGCTTTTCCTCTTCTCTTTGATAATTGCGCAATAGCTTTTGGCAGGCTTTGGCAAGTCTAGCTATTAATATAGATTCATCCCGCGCTAAATAGACGACTCTCTCTAAAGTGTGATGCAATAAAGCTGTAAAACCTGGATAATTTAAGCGAAAGGATGCTGCAGGATTTTTAAGTAACGTCGGATCTAAGGCTAGCACCCATTCTAAACCATCGCCAATTAATTGATCAAAGCTTTCAACAGTCCACTCAGTTTGATCAAACAAAGCAACAAATCGAGAAATTTTAATTAATGTATCAGCTTTGGATTTGGCTCCTTTATAATTCCGAAAAAAGGGAGCTTGTGCTTGAAAATCTTCCATTAATAAAGAAGAATTTATGGAATAAGTTCTTTGTAAATTCTGCATGCCTTCAAGAAACTGTTGATAAATTTGTTGAAATGTAGGCAGTTCTTCAAACTCATAGCCACTTTGAATAGCTCTTAATAGTTTTTTTTGATCAGGATCATGTTTTAAAATAATTTCAAGTTGTGCAGGGCTAAAATTTTCTAAACGAATCTCTGTTCGAAAAAAATCTTGAATGATCGCTAAAATTTCTGACGGAGGAAAAGTTTCTTCCCCATAACTCGCATGAAAGCCTATATCACTTTCAATTGCATACTGCCTGAGCATGCGCGCACAAAAAGCATGGATTGTAAAAATTTGCGCTTGATCAAACTCAAATAACGCTTGCTGTAACTTTTTTTTTGCTTTTAAAACACTTTCTATTCCTGTTTCAATGACGGCCTTTAAATAGTCCGGAGTATTTTCTAATACATTTGAATGACTTATCCATTCATTAAATACTTCTAAGGCATATTCAATATTCAATCTAATACGTAGTTTTAAATCTCGTGTTGCAGCTTTCGTAAATGTGACGACTAAGATTTTACTTAGCGGCAAGGCTTCTTGTTCCAGCTGATTTTCAATTAATAAACGGACTACAATATTTTGAATAGAAAAAGTCTTTCCTGTTCCTGCAGATGCTTCAAGTAGGTAATGTTGATGAAGAATTAACTGCCTATCTAACACATTAAAATTCTTCATGCATCTTCCCCTTTCTTCTTTTTAGGAGGGTACCATAATTGAATCAAATCTCCGGCTAGTTGTTTACCGATCTCTTGCCAAGATTCGATTAAAATTTTCGGGCAAGGTAAATGGTCTTTATTAAAAACCCACCTTAATTCTTGATTTAAAAAAGCTCCAAAAGAATTTGAAAAGACCTGTTTCATGTAATTTTGAATTGCCTGTTCATCCCCTTCAATAAGGAAAGGAATCCAATCAGGAAAGAGCGGAGAAAAATTGCGCATAGATAGTGCATAATAATTGATCAAATGCTTTAAATAAGGAATGCTATCGTTAAAAAAAGCCTTTTTAACCTCTGAAGATTTTGAAAGAATAAGGTTTCTTTCAATCGCCTCAATATTAAAAGTTGTAGCATAATTAAAAAGCAAAAATTGGGGCCATGCTTTCCAAGCATCTGAAAATCCACTTCCTTGACTTAAAACAACAAGTCCTTTTTTAGAAACAAAAGGCAACTTTCCAATGATAGAAATTTGATATTGATCAGAATACTTCAATTGAAGAGCTGGAAGTAACCATTGATCTTTTTGAATTTGGCAAGGTTCGGAACAACTAGTACAAAATTCGATTTGAAAAAGTTCGGAGGGATTAATACCATGTTTATACAATCTTTGATGCACTTCATCTATTTCATCTTTGAAACGTTTTGTCGCAACTGTTTTGAACATCCCCAAAGGAAGTTTTCCTTCTTTATCTGCAATCTGCATCACTTTTTCAAATGGTTCCTTTAATGCAAATTGTTTGAGCTGGTATTTATTTAAGGCTGATAATCCAAGCTCTTCTTGGTTTTTAATAATCCGATCTTCATAGCCCTCCAAATAAATGTCTAACCCTTTATTCAAATAAAATTTAACAGGTGAGCGAACTAACGTATTTAAAGTTTTTAAATCAATCACTGTGTGAGAAGGAAGGATATCTTCAAGAGAGTAGTTAGTTAAGGTAAATTGTTTAAGTAATCGATGAGAAGGAGTTTTATGAGTTTGGTAGTATTGTTCAGCAATTCTATAGTCAAACTGTGAGTAATTATTTAAAATAGAATTTGGTTTGAAATAAGAGACGTCAAATGCATCAAATGGATGTTTACTCACGCATTGTTCAGAAATTTTTTTATTTTGAATGAGATAATATTTATCCAAATAGGTGAAAAATTCTTCAATAATCAAACTTGGTTGCAATACTTTGGAATCTTGGTAGGTGTATCCTTGATAACTAATGATGAAAACATCTGAAACAGATTGAAGAGCCTCTAAAAATAAATAACGATCATAATCTGTGGAATTTGGGTTATAGTCAAGGTTGTCTTGCCCAACCATTAAATTCAATGAAGTATGATAACCTGCACGGGGAAAAGCTCCTTCTTGCATTCCTAGTACTGCGATTACTTTGGCAGGAATAGAGCGAAGAGGCATCATGGAACAAAATCGGATCGTTTGCAGGTGGCTTTCTCGATAAGTAATCCCTCTTTGTTGTAAAAGGTTATTCAAATGAAATTTAATAGTTTGGAAAGAAAATTTTGTCTCTTTAAAAGTCTTTGCAGAATCACCTAAAAGCTTAAATTGAGATTTTAATTCTTCGTAGTCTGCTATCGACTGAGAATCTTCAAAGTCGCACTTAAAATAAGTGTCTAATAAACACGAGAGATAACAAGACCATTCTTCCATACACATTTGAGAGCGATCATGTAATGGCGATAAATCATCTCGTAAAGAATGCAACAATCGAATCCACCTCTCCATTAATTCTGCTTGAGAAAAATCGATTCCTTCACATGGGATAGAATCAAAAGAATGAGAATCGGCAGATTTGACAACTGTTGTTAGTCCAAGTAACAAACGAGTTAAACCAAAATTCCAGGTCCCAACTGAGCTAGAATCTACCATCTCTTTCTCACAATGATGCCTTTGAAGTAACTCATTTCGATGTAGCCAATCTTCTCCCCAACGGATGCCTGCTTGTTGAATCCATTCTTGAATGAGATAATAATCACTTTGAGTCAATTGATGACAACGTTGAAATAGACGGTGCCCAAACAGCTGTAATAATTCACTTACTTCCCAACGACTTTCACTTAACCGAATCAATTGGAAAAAACCTTGGACAATTTCACTTTGTGCTTGCATGCCCAAATCAAGAATTTGAAAATCTAATTGACTTTTTTCTAAACCAAAAATACTTTGAATATAAGGAACGTAATCAGAAATTTGAGGAGCCATCACAATAATGTCATTGGGTTGCAAAGTAGAATCTTTTTCAAATAATTTTAAAAGATTGTGATAAAGGATTTGTATTTCACGTCGAATCGAGGGAGCAATGTGCAATTGGATTGAATCATCTTTTCGTTTAAAATTAAAAGGAGGCTTTCCTTCAGGATTACGCATCATCAATATATCAGCTTGAATTGCATGAAGAAGAGTCAAAGGTTGTGAGGACTCCTTTAAAAAAAGATCTTCTTGAAAAAATATTTCATCATTCAATTCACTCACATGACTTGGAAGGATATAACCAGCGTGAGTAGTAGCTTGACTCTCCTCAATTTGATAAGCCATTTCTCTTCCAAGTTTTCCAAAATTAGCTAAAAGGGGATTTCTGTCTCTTAAAAGTTCTTCTAATTGTAAAACTTGAGAAGCCTTTGATCCTAATTTCTGCTGCCAGTAGGTTTGCAAATATCTTGTCTCGTTATCGGAACGAATATCACTCCAAAAAACTGCACATGGAGAAAGTAAATAATAGTAAATAGGGACAACATTCGCCAGCTTCGATAAAAATTGAAATTCAGCTTTAGAAATAAAACTGATTGAGAAAAAATGAACTTCACACTCAGGAAAAAATTTAAGTGTTTTTTGGAAGGCTTTAGTCCAATAAGTCCATCCTTGATTGCCCCCAAAAAGGCTTTTCCATAAACGACTCTGCCAACCTTTATGTTCTGATTTTTCCCATTTAGAGACTAATGCATAAGCATATTTTCCATACTCTTGAAAAATTTTAGCTAAATGATAGCTTAAACCTGTCAATCGCTTTTCCATTTTACGTGTTAATTTAAGATTTTCGCCCACCTGCTTAGAATTTAATTTTAAATAATAAATCAAAGTTAACCAGTCTTGTTGTTCTTCATCACTTAACCGATGATAATCTTGCAAAACAGTTAACAATTCTTTTTCAATAGCCAAAGATAACTCTAAAATAGAAGGGATGTTTTCCTTTTTTAATTGAAAATAGTGAATGAGAGTTTCAAAAGCCTGATTAAGATATAGAAATTCAATTCCAGCAGCTATTCCTAAATCAGGGTCTTGCGCCATTTTTAAAGTTAGCCATGTTTGCATGGCTGGTCCATAAACAATCACAAGTCGCTTTTTGAAAGGCGTTTGCTTAAAACCGAAAAGATTATTCTTCAGCTGCTCGTAGAGGATTGATAGCTGGTTACTAAAAAAAACTTCTAAATCGCTCACAAAGGCTCACTTTTTGGTGTATCAACTGTTAGGGTTAGAAGTTTACATCCTTCCTTGCATACAGTTTTGTTGAATCCAACATGAAATTTTAGCAAGAACATATGAATGTAACAAGCTTATATACCTAAACTTTAAGTTTTTTTATCTAAATGGGAAGGTTAGAAATACAGAAGGGTTAACCATAACTTATTCAACTATAAAATTTGTTTTTTAAATTAAGATATCTCTGTTTCATCTGTATAAAAATAATGGCTAGTCATAAATAGGCAGTGATTTCAAATTGCTATTGTCGTCACAGATAAACATCTTTCGAACAATTCAATAAATAGGGTTTCCTATTTTCTTTGAGAAAGATCCTATTTTTCGTATGAGACTTACGCATCGCTGCCTGATTGGACAATGAAATCTTTCCATGTCACTTCTTTTCCCTGATTCTTTGCCAACTGGACTGTGCTGCTGCCATGGAATCATTTCATCCTAAGCTGCGAATATTTCTGTGAAAAAGTAGGCTTTTTTTTAATTTTGCAGGCAGTTTTGTCATCAAAGCCTCTCCTGAAGCTTTTGACTTTTTTCATACATGATATGCTAAGATTTGGCGCGTCGTCGAATACATGAAAAGTCATAGCCACTAATCATTTTCCTGACTTCCCACAAAACTCCCTATTTCATCTTCTTCAAGGGAAACTCTTTCAAATGATTTTCGCATTCTTTCTCTACTATCAATTGAAATCATTTCAGGCCTTTTTTATTGATTTCTAATCTAGCAAAATAGGAATTCACTTTGCTCACTACGATTGCGCGTTTTACCCACTGCTCAGCACTAGAAATTTTAAAGTTTTATTTGCTGTGAAAAAGCGAATAATATTTCTGTATCTAGGAACATTGAGAGTTGTTGTACTAATGCATAACTATATGGGGTTTAGCTACTAAGAATTTAAAATGTGCTAGTCCAGCATCGGTGAACTTATCGCATTCTCTCAGATTTAAATGCTGCAAAGCCGCTAAGGGTGTCAAATGCGCTAATCCATTGTCCGTGAGATTAGTGCATTCACTCAGACTTAAATACTGTAAAGCCACTAAAGGTGTCAAATGCGCTAATCCATCGTCCGTGAGATTAGTGCATCCACTCAGACTTAAATGCTGTAAAGCCCCTAAGGGTGTCAAATGCGCTAATCCTGCATCAGTGATATTAGTACCCCACATATCTAAATGCTGCAAAGCCACTAAGGGTTTCAAATGCGCTAATCCAGCATCAGTGATATTAGTACACCAGCTCAAATTTAAATGCTGTAAAGCCACTAAGGGTGTCAAATGCGCTAATCCAGCATCCGTAAGTTTACTACAAAAGCTCAGATATAAATGTTGTAAAGACACTAAGGATTTCAAATGCGCTAATCCAGCGTCCGTGAGATTAGGACACTCAACCAAACTTAAATGCGTTAAAGCTCCTAAGGGTGTCAAATGCGCTAATCCTGCATCTGTAAGTCTACTACAAAAGCTCAGACCTAAATGTTGTAAAGACACTAAGGATTTCAAATGCGTTAATCCAGCGTCCTTGAGTTTACTGCATCCATTTAGAAATAAATACTGTAAAGCAACTAAGGGTGCCAAATGCGCTAATCCAGCATTGGTAAGTTTATGGCACGTGCTTAGATTTAGATGTTGCAAACCCGTTAAGGGTTTCAAATACGCTAATCCATCGCCAGTGAGATTCTCACAGTATCTTAGATTTAAATGCAGCAAATCCGTTAAGGGTTTCAAATGCGCTAATCCAGCGTCTGTGAGTTTACTACAAAAGCTCAGGTCTAAATGCTGCAAAGCTACTAAGTGTTTCAAATCTGCTAATCCAGCGTCCGTGAGATTGGAACAATCAACCAAACTTAAATGCGTTAAAGCTCTTAAGTGTTTCAAATGCGCTAATCCTGCATCCGTAAGCTTTTTACAATAGCCCAAATTCAGATGCTGTAAAGCCATTAAGGGTGCCAAATGCGCTAATCCTGCATCCGTGAGCTTTTCATATCTACTTAGATTTAAATGTCGTAAAGCCATTAAGGGTGCCAAATGCGCTAATCCTGCATCCGTGAGCTTATCGCATACACTCAGCTCTAAATGCTGCAAAGCCACTAAGGGTGCCAAATGCGCTAGTCCAGCATCCGTAAGATTAGGACACTCAGCTAAACTTAAATGCGTTAAAGCTTCTAAGAGTTTCAAATGCGCTAATCCTGCATCCGTGAGGTTATAGCATTCTTGGAGATGAAGCGCTTTTAAATTTTTACAATTTTTTAAAGTTAAAAGATGAGCATCTGTTAAGTAAGCATTCTTTGAAAAATTGAGTGCTTCTATCTCATTTGAGAATTGTTTTAAAATTTTTTCAAATTCCGTTAACTGAGAAGTCTGATTTAATAATGCGCTCACAACAGTGAATTCTAAATAGTTTTTCAAAGTGTTTAATCGACATTGCTGCGCAAAATTTAAAAGCTCTTTTAATCCAACTAAACTCTCTTGAGTGGAGCTAAAGGATTCAAAACTTTGTGATTTGTATCCATCAATCAGCTGTTCTTCTAAATGTTTTACCACTTCTGTTAATTCATAATAATCGGCTAGTTGAATGAAAGAAGTGATTTCTTCCAAAGGAACTTTAAAGTTAGTATCCATGACACAATTCAGCAGATGCGTAAACTCCTTTAGTGTCAAAGCGAGAGGATGTTGAAGGGTTTCTTGAAAATTTCCTGACCAAAGAGTTTTAAAATAGGGCGATTTTTCCCTTAACAAAGCTAGCTGAGAATGAGAAATAGTCAGAAAAGTTCTATCTCGAAAGCTCAGTTGAAATTCTTCAGATGATGGTGAAAGATCGAAAGGTTGAGTTGTTGATGAATTAACTTCTTCTATAGCAGCTAAAGGATTGACTAAGGAGTTATCTTCATCTCCAGGAGGATCGCTAATTTCAGTAGAGCGATTATAAGAAGAAGTCGTTGCATTGACAAGAAGATAACTATAATTTGAAGTAGGAATATTCAAAGTAACCATCCACATGAGTTAAATAAATTTTAATTTATAATTGTTTTACAGCATGATACATAGCTAAAAATTATTGCAATAGTCATGAAATAAAATAAGTAGTCATATTTTAAGAAAAAATTTAGTTTTATCAATGGAGAGCTATTAAAAATTAATTAAGAATCAACAGGGATTAAATATAAATCTTTATTATAAAAAAATTAAATCATTAGATGATTGTAAAATAAATGATTTTTAAAAGCATATAGTTTGAATAAATTCAAATTTTAAAAACTATAAGGTTCAATTCAAAAAAACGTCCTAAATGTTTAAAAATGCATCTGTGAAAAAGTAGGCTTTTTTTTAATTCCGCAGGCAGTTTTGCCATCAAAGCCTCTCCTGAAGCTTTTATCCTTTTTCCTACATGGCATGCTAAGATTTGACTGGTCGTCAAATGCATGAAAAGCCATAGGCACTGATCAATTTTCCTGACTCCCCACAAAACTCCACATGTCATCTTTTTCAAAGACAAGTACACTGAAAAGTTTGCTCCATGAACTCTAAGTAGCCAAGGCATGCTGACATCAAATTATTCTGTAAATCCCTTTTAGAGAAATTCTTTCAAGAAATCTTCGAATCCGTTCTCTACCGTTTGAAATGATCTTATTTTGAGAGTTCTCAACGAAATGCTTGCGACATGCAAAGCATACTTATTTTTGTTTTCTGGTTTGAATCAATCCATTTTTACGCATGGAATATGAATGACAATTTAGGGTAAGAAATGTCCATCGAGCACTCACTCAGCTATTAAAAAAAATACCATGAAGCAGTCATAGAATAAAATCTTGAATCACTATCTGTTTAAGATTACCAAATAATTAGTAACAAATACTTATAAAATCTACACATTGATAATATTAATTTAAAAAAATAAGTATTAAATTAAATAAATTAACAAAACATTTTAATCTATTAATAAAAAGCTTGAGCCTAATGGCTCAACCATCCATACTCTTGTAATAAAGATAAATTTTTCAAAAAAATTATTTCATTTTGCAGAGATAAAGAGCCCTGTAAATTTTAATCTGAACACGCGGATATTAGAAAAGAATTACGGGAAGAAAAGTAAGCTTTAAGCAATAGTCAATGTAACAATTAAACAAATTTGCGTTATAAGAAAAAAATTTAAGTTTTTTAATAAAAATAATACAAACTTCTTAATTAAGAGTATATGCTAAACTCATTTTTACAACGATTTTCATCTTTTACTTATTTAAATGTAACCCAATTTTTAGGGGCTTTAAACGACAACATTTATAAGTTATTGATTGTTTATTTTTTCATTCAATTGGAAGGAATGGAGTATAGTCACCAGATTCTAGCCTCAACCGGTGCTACCTTTGTCATCCCTTTTTTACTATTTTCGGCGCTTTCAGGAACTTTGGCAGATCGTTTCAGCAAACGAGATATCATCGTTACAACAAAAATTTTAGAACTAGTAATTATGGCTCTTGGGGTATGCGCTTTTGCTTTTCAAAGCAAATGGGGTTCTTATGCAATTTTATTTTTATTGGCCACCCAAAGTGCGATTTTTGGCCCCTCAAAATATGGAATTGTCCCAGAACTAGTCTCTAAAGATAAGATTTCTAAAGCCAATGGTTTAATGACCTCATTTACATTCCTTGCAATCATTTTAGGCACATTTTTATCTTCTTTCCTTATTCAAATTAGTGGTCGCAATTTTATTGTTTCTTCGATTTTCTGTACCTTTATTGCTTTAATTGGTCTTGTGGCTAGTTTTTGTATTGAACATACACCACCTGCAGGCTCCGAAAAGAAAATTCAAATTTTTTTCTTAAAACAAATTTTTCAAACCTTGAAGTTTGCCCGCCAAGAAATTTCTTTGCTTCCAGCCATTTTAGGCGCTGCTTATTTTCTTTTTGTTGGTGCATTTACTCAACTTAATATTATTCCTTTTGCTGTCCAATCTCTTCAACTTTCAGATATTCAAGGTGGCTATTTATTTTTCTTAACAGCTTTAGGAATAGGAACAGGAGCTTTGATTGCAGGCAAAATTTCTGGACGTATTGTAGAACTAGGGTTAGTTCCTATCGGAGCGCTTGGTATTTCGGTATGTGCATTTTTCTTGGATATGTATTCAGAAAATATCTGGGCAGTTATTCCAATTGTGACTTTACTAGGAGTCTTTGGAGGAATTTTTGAGATTCCTCTTGACTCTTACATTCAAGTTGCTAGTCCTAAACAAATGCGAGGACAAATGGTTGCAGCTACAAATTTTTTAAGTTTTATCGGGGTTCTTTTAGCTTCTGGGTTGATTTATCTGAATTCAGAAATTTTTCAAATTTCAGCCGACAAAGGATTTAGTTTAATTGGATTTATTACTTTCGGAATTTTTATTATTTTTATGTTTCAATTTTTTGATTATTTGACTCGCTTTATTGCCTCGATTTTATCCAAGCTGCATTTTAGTACAATATTTAAAGGCAAAGAAAATATTCCTGATTGCCCAGCAGTTTATGTTTGTACGCATACAGCCTGGAATGATACTTTACTCATTCTAGGCTCACAAAGGCGAAGGATTCGGTTTTTTATTGAGCAAGAACAACACCATTCTCCTTGGTTAAGGCGTCTGTACGGACTACTTCGGGTCGTCTTTATCCCTGATATTGAACCTCTCGAAAAGAACCAAGCTTGTTTAACTGAGATTCTCAATACTCTTAAAAAAGGGATCTCGGTGTGTATTTTTGTTCAAAGTTGGGATATTTATTCTGAGGTAGAAAAGCTCAATCACTCTACTCCTTTTAACCACATTATTGAAGAAGCTAATTATCCTATCATTCCAGTTTACATTCAAAAAGGAATTAAATCTCCTCGTTTCCAATTTTTAACAAATTCATTAAAAAAATTCAGGGTACCGGCTTCTGTCGTTTTTGGGGATTTAATTTATACAGGGCATCAATCTATTTTAAAAAGTAAACATGAGCACGACCTCTATTTTGAAGATTGATTGCCTGGATTGTTTAGCTTGAGCCTGGGAAGCATGAAGCAAAAGAAAGGACTGGAAAAGAATAAGCTTTCGAAAACTCCTTCGTGCTAAAAGGATTAATTTAAATATTTTCAAATATAAAATGGTCATCTTTTAAATTTTACGCAATGTATGAAAATTTACATTTTAAACTTTTTTCCTCCATTTTTTTTTGCGAATCTTTTTTACTCACTTCCCATGGCTCAAAGCTACCAAAATGCATTTAATCACTCTCATCTAGCGAAATCGATAAATACCTGGCTTCCCTTCTATCTACCTTTTTAATTTAAATGAAGAGTCAAAATGAAAGTGCGAAGATTCACCTTCTCAAACATTTTCAATAAAAATAACAGTGGATTGATGAGTTTATGCTTCTTTATTGGATACAAAAGAAACATTTGAATAATTTTTTATTGGTGCGAAACTTCAAGAATATATGAAGTTGTTAGTCTTTACCTCAACCCTTTTATGGCATTTAAAATTAATTGGTAGGCAAAAAATTCCTGAGGAATCTGCCATTATTTCGCGTCTATAAGCTATTTTTTTAATTCTATTTGAATTACAAAGCTAATTAACCAGAGTTTGGAAGTTTTTCATGAAACTTGGTTTTTACTAATAACGAATCGGTTTTTGAGCGTGAAAGCAAAATTTTAACTTCCAAAAGAAAATTTATAAATCTCGATAATCAGTAACTCATTCATTTTGTTTTCCATCTACTCTTCATCCGCTGTTAAGATTAATAGCTAACTATGAGGTTTGTCATGATAACAAAGTTGCCCCCTATTAGTGAATCTAACAATAGTTTATCTGACGAACTATTAGAAAAAATAAATGCCTATTGGAGAGCTGCTAATTATTTGTCTGTCGGGCAAATTTATTTGCTCGATAATCCCTTACTAAAAAAACCCCTCACTATTAAAGATATTAAACCTCGTTTACTTGGGCACTGGGGAACAACACCAGGATTAAATTTTATTTATGTGCATCTCAATCGAATTATCAAAAAATTTGATTTAGATATGATTTATTTGATCGGCCCTGGACATGGAGGACCTGGGATTGTAGCTAATACTTATTTAGAAGGAACCTATAGCGAATATTATCCTCATATTTCCCAAGATGCCGAGGGAATGCAAAAATTGTTTAAACAATTTTCTTTTCCGGGAGGAATTCCAAGTCATGTAGCTCCGGAAACTCCTGGTTCAATTAATGAGGGGGGAGAATTAGGTTATTCTCTTTCTCATGCATTTGGTGCGGCTTTTAATAATCCTGATTTAATCGTAGGATGTGTTATCGGTGATGGAGAAGCTGAAACAGGCCCCTTAGCAACCGCCTGGCACTCTAATAAATTTCTCAATCCAGCGATTGATGGAGCTGTGCTTCCTATTTTGCATTTGAATGGTTATAAAATTGCAAATCCCACTATTTTAGCTCGTATCAGTCAAGAAGAACTTGAAAGCTTGTTTGTAGGTTACGGTTATAAACCCTATTTTGTCGAAGGGTCAGATCCTCAATTGATGCATCGCCTCATGGCCGAAACGCTTGATATGATAATAAAAGAAATCCAGGAAATACAAACAAACGCTAGAAAAAATGGAACCGTCAAACGTCCAATTTGGCCAATGATTATTTTACGCACACCTAAAGGTTGGACAGGACCAAAAGAAGTAGATGGTAAAAAAACAGAAAATTATTGGCGATCTCACCAAGTTCCTTTTTCAGATATGAAAGAAGAACATATTAAACTTTTAGAAGAATGGCTAAAAAGCTATCGTCCGGAAGAACTTTTTGATGAAACAGGTAAATTATTCCCAATTTTAGCCGAATTAGCTCCAAAAGGCAAGCGAAGGATGGGAGACAATTCCCATGCAAATGGAGGGGTATTAAGAAAAAATTTACGGCTTCCAGATTTCCGTTCTTACCAATTAGAAGTTGTCACTCCAGGAGTGGTCGAAGCAGAGTCGACTCGTATCATGGGATCTTTCTTAAGGGATGTTTTAAAGTTAAATCCTCACAACTTTCTGGTAACTGGTCCTGATGAAACAGCTTCAAATCTTCTGACTAATTTATTCGAAGTTACGCAAAGAAGGTGGCTTGCAGAATATTTACCAGAAGACGCTGATGGGGGAAATTTATCTTTAGAAGGGCGCGTGTTAGAAATTTTAAGCGAGCATACTTGTTTGGGATGGTTGGAAGGATATATCTTAACAGGGCGCCACGGCTTTTTTTCTACCTACGAAGCATTTGCTCATATTATCGACTCCATGTTTAACCAACATGCTAAATGGCTGCAAACAACACTCTCAATACCTTGGCGAGCTCCTATCCCTTCAATAAACATTTTATTAAGTTCTCATGTTTGGAGACAGGATCACAATGGCTTTTCTCATCAGGATCCAGGTTTCATAGATTTAGTCATGAATAAAAAAGCTGCCGTTGTCCGCGTTTATCTTCCCCCTGATTCTAACACTCTTTTATCGGTAACAGATCATTGTCTAAGAAGCCTAAATTATATCAATGTGATTGTCGCTGGAAAACAACCAGCTTTACAATATCTAAGTATGGAAGCAGCAATCAAACATTGTACAGCAGGCATAGGAATTTGGGAATGGGCTAGCAATGATAAAGGAGGGGAACCAGATGTTGTTCTCGCTTGTGCAGGAGATATTCCAACTCTAGAAATTTTGGCCGCCGTTGATATTTTACGACAAAGCATTCCCACTTTGAAAATTCGAGTGATTAATGTTGTGGATTTAATGACTTTACAGCCCAAAGAAGAGCATCCTCATGGTCTTTCTAATACAGACTTTGATGAAATGTTCACGACCAATAAACCTATTATTTTTGCTTATCATGGTTATCCTTGGCTCATTCATCGTTTAACTTATCGACGTTCAAACCATTCTAACATTCATGTTAGAGGTTATAAAGAAGAAGGAACAACGACAACCCCATTTGATATGGTCGTATTGAATGAAGTTGACAGATTTCATTTAGTAGGCGATGTAATTGATCGAGTCCCAAAACTTGGATATTTAGCGGCGTATACTAAACAAGAGATGCGTCATAAATTGATCGAACATAAAGAGTATATTCATCAATTTGGAGAAGATATGCCTTCAGTAAAAAATTGGAAGTGGCCTTACGGCAAAGAATGAGAAGGATTTAGAATAAAAATTTCAAAAACCTCTCTTCAAGGAAAGGTTTTTGAAACAATTAGGTCATTAAAAAGCGTAAATTGCCTCTAATTCAAAATCTGAATAACTATGACGTCCACCTATCCTACTGTCTTCTGCTCGACTAAACTCATAGATTGTGTCGATAGAAAAGTTATCTGTAATGGCGTATAAAAATTCAAATCTCCAACCCTTAAAATTGGCATTACCACGTGCAGGATAATAATAACCATTTTGCGAAGAGTAATCACTTGTAGAAGGCAAATGACTAGTTTCTATATAATCTGCAAAGTCTTCATTAGCAAGATTTCCACGTCCGATACTTCCTACATCAAAATCAGAGACAGCTTGCGCTTGTACGTAAATATACTCTATATCAAGAGCCCAGTCACCTTCTTTATGTACCTTCCCAATATAAACTCCTCCATAAGCAGCTAAGTTCTTTTTCTTATGACGAGTAATTGCTTTTGCTTTTGCTGCATGGTTGATTAAAAAACCACCATAGAATTCTACTGGAATTCTTTTACAGTAAATTTCAGGCTCAATCGTGTAAGCAAAACTAATTTGAGAATTAGTAAATTGAGTTCCTAATGGATTATGAACGTGACATCTATTGATTCCAGTCTTTTTCCAATCAATAAAAGAATAACGAAGATCCAATCCTGTATCAAAAAGATTTAAAATCCCAATTTCTGTCACATAGCCAAAATGATTGACTCTTTCGTCGACCACAAAAGCGGCTCCTTCCCAATACCAATCCATCACTTCATCGATTGCACTTGCAAATTTCAATAAAACACCATCAAAGCGGCTAGAAAATTGGATTTCTGAATCAAAAACATCATCTAATTTACGGCGTCCAATTTCCATATCAAAACGATGCTTACCATCTGCATAAACGTTATAACCAATATAAGCACGTTTCAAGTTAATCAAATTCGATTCTCCACTTCCTTTTCCGCAACATTGCATATTGCGAGAGACTGATTTGACCACTTCACTTCCGTGTTTATTATAAATGGGGAATTTTCCAGAACAATCGTTACGTCCTCTTAAACCAGCTGGATTGTCAAATTGAAGATGTGCTTGAGCCCAAGATCTACCAAACGAATATTTTAATTTGAAATTAAATTCGACGTCAAAGTCATTATGAGAAATCGGTAAACCTTTTGCATCGACATGAGAACCACCACGCAAACGTCTGTAATTTTTATAAAACTTACTAGAGTCATTCGCGTATAAAGCCATCCCCTTCTCTCGGATTGAACGCCATTCAAAGCGGATATCACCACTAATATCTAAATTTTTGGATTTCTTTTTTATATCAATATTGTCTTTAGATTGTACAAACTCTCTTAGAGATTGATCATCGTTTTCTCTTAATTGACGCTCAAAAGAGGTTTCTTGTTGCTGAGCAAAGATAGTCGCAGATGTAAACCCTGCTGCCATCAAAATAGGCATCAGATACTTTACAAGTTTCATATTGGCTCCATTTTATGTTTTTAGGAATATAGTCGAAGATTCCAATTAGTTTTTTCTTTAAGAAAATTTATGAAATTGAAGAGATGAATAAGAAGAAAAGAAAATTCATTATTTAACGTTAATTCACAAATTTTTGCTGATATCTTTAAATTTTTAAAAGTAAAAGTCAATAGTAACTTATTCGAGAGATAGACGTGAATAGATTAAGCATCTCTATGCTAGTAACTTATAATCATTCAATTTGAAATTTCATTGTCTTTTTTTTAAAATTTGGTGGGAAAATAATTTTGATTATAATTAGGGTTTTGTAAACAAAATTAAATTAATTCTAACTTACATATTTATTATAATTTTTTGGTTAGTGCTAAATAGGTAAAGCTATTTCAATAATCTGATCTAATTGATAGATTGATTGTTCTAATTCAAGCGGAAAAGAGTCATAAGATAGACGTACTGCTGATCAGATTTGGTAAAGAAGAATGATGATACAAGACAGGAAAAGCAAAATTTTTGCTGTTTAAAGTGTAGCAAACAATAGAGCGAAAATAAGGGAGCTAAAATCATTAACAACAAATAAAGAAACTTGTCAGAAAAGCTCTTTTAAAAAAAGTATTTCTTAATAGAATTTGTAAAATTTTTGATGTAAGGATGCCATGTCTGCTAGATTTTATGGATTTCATTATCCATGATTTGCCTGAGGATTTAAATACATAAGTCACTTGTCATGAGAAAGATGAGTTATAAGTAGCTAAAGTTGAAGGAGATGAGCGATGGAGTTTTGTAGGAAATAAGAAAAATGATCAGTGGTTATGGCCCGTCTTCCATAAAAAAAGTCGCCAAGTGCTTGCTAGGCAAGTGGGTCTTCGAGATAAAAAACCGCTGAGCTTCTTTTTACAAAGCTATCTGAATCCCTAAAAAAAGCCCTCTATTTCACTGATAAATTTAATGTCTATTATGAAACCATTCTTTGGAGCCAACATCAACCAGTTAGCAAGCAATCTGGTCAGGCAAGCTACCTTGAAAGATTTAATTGTACTCTTAGAACCTGTTTAAAATCTTTTTAAAAGGAGAACCACAAACGCCAAAATGACCAGATTTAAGCTTGTATTCAATTTTCTTTCGCAGTT
>NZ_BASL01000679.1:0-156 GCF_000648255.1 Candidatus Protochlamydia sp. R18
TTGCTTGAGGTGCTGATTGACGATCCAGATTATGAATGGCTTGTGATAGATGCTTCGCATTGTAAAGTGCATCCTCATGCAGCGGGAGCTAAAGGTGGTAATCAGAGCATGAGTCGTACAAAAGGGGGCTCAATACAAAATTGCATCTTGCCGTGG
>NZ_BASL01000678.1:0-2398 GCF_000648255.1 Candidatus Protochlamydia sp. R18
GTAGACAGTTTTGTATTTGGCCAATCTTTGTATCCAATCGAAAGGATGTAGTCGTCTAAAAGGCAGTAAAGTGCTATAATTTGTTCTTCCATGGCTTCAATCCTTGTTATTTGTTGCACAAAAACAATTTAAGGATCTGAGGCCTTTTTATTTACATCTAAATTTTATTTCAACTTAGTTATTTGCAACTTACATTATTTATTTAAATTCAAATGTATTTATCTTCGTTGTGTTTTCTTTTATTAATAAATGGAATTTTAAATAATTTTTAGAGTTTTTATTATTTCAAAAAACTTCCAATTATTTGGACACGCTCATAAAAAAGTTTAAAAACTAAAAAAAATAAAGTTTTAAAAGCTTTATGCATTTCAAATCATAATTCTGCGCTTTAAAAAATACCCTTTCTCCAAAACTTCTAAGAGTACATAGATTTTAACATTGTTTTATTTGGCCTATCCTAGATCCGAAAAGAAAAAACAGATGATTTAGGGGAAAGTCGCTTATGAATTTTTATTGCCTATACTTTTTTTAATTTACTAAAATATAAATGATGATCTTACATCAATTTAGCTAGTTCTGTCGAGAGATTATAGAGTTAATTTTACTTGCTGCCATTGTATCGCCTTGTTTGGCAGCAAGTTTGTAATATTTAATAGCCTCTTCTCCTGATGGAGAGACACCTCTTCCTTTTTGGTACATCATTCCGACAAAGTATTGAGCATCTGCAATGCCTTGATCAGCAGCGAGTTTAAAATATTTAAAAGCCTTTTGCTTTGATTGCATAACATCTTGTTCTTTATCATACATGACTCCAAGTCGATATTGAGCATCTGCATGGCCTTGATCGGCAGCGAGTTTGTAATATTTAATAGCCTTTTGCTTTGATCGCTTAACACCTCGCCCATTTTTATACGTGCCTCCGAGTTGATATTGAGCATTTGCAACGCCTTGATTAGCAGCGAGTTTAAAATATTTAAAAGCATCTTGCTCTGAATGCATAACGCCCCATCCATAAGCATACGCTAATCCAAGGCTGTATTGTGCATCTGCAATGCCTTGATCAGCAGCGAGTTTGTAATATTTAAAAGCCTCTTGCTCTGAATTTGTAACACACCTTCCATAGCCATATATGATTCCAAGTTTATATTGTGCCGTTGCATGGCCTTGGTTGGCAGCAAGTTTAAAATATTTAAAAGCCTCTTGCTCTGAGCGTGTCACACCGCTGCCTTCATCATACATGGCTCCAAGATTATATTGAGCCGTTGCGTCGCCTTGATCAGCAGCGAATTTAAAATATTTAAAAGCCTCTTGCTTTGATTGTGTCACACCACAGCCTTCATCATACATCAATCCGAGTTTGTATTGAGCTTTTGTATCGCCTTGGTCTGCCAAATTTTTAGTCGGTAAAAATGGGGGAGAAGAAGAGTAAATAATTTTACATTTTTTACCGCTCCAAAAAGACTTCCAATCTTCTCGAACACTTTCAGAAAAAAGCCCGACTTTTAAAGAAAATAGAGAATTGCAAAATGCACGGATTCCAATCCAAATTCTACGCGCTAGCGGATATATTTTTTCAAAGCTTCCTAAAAGAATGTACGCTTTACCATTGATTATTTTATTTTGGCTTAATTTTGAATCCATGCTAGAAGTAAGGGCAGAGTAGTTGCTAGGAGCATTGCCATCTATAAATTTTAATTGCATAAAATTCTCTTTTTTTTAGTTTATTAATAATATTTAATTAACTTTATAATATTTTCAAATTTAATTGGGAAAATATTTACAATAAAATTCAAATATTTACTATTAAAACAATAAAATTTGTGCACCAATAATAAATTATTAAAATAATTTTTATAAACAATTTTATTTATTTTCAGTAAAAATGCGGAAGAGAACGAGTAAATATGTTTTTTGCTTTTTACGTCTCTCAAAAAAATTCCAAACTTATCGAATATTTTCGAAAAAAAGTCCCGAAGCTTAAAAAAAAATAAAATTTTAAAAATATAGGTAAATTAATCCTAATTCTACGCATTAAAGGATGTGTTTTTTCAAATCTGCCTATAAGCTTATATAATTTTTATCTTTATATATTTTAATTTGTTGAGTTTGTTTTTAATAATTTAAAATTTACATATATTACTTGTTTAAAATAAAATAAATTTGTATTTATTTTCCTTTATTAATGAAATGAATTTTTAAATATTTTTTAATATTTTCTTATTCTAATAAGACTTTCATTCTTTTCTAATGATTTCAAAAAAACTTAAACTTTAGATAGTGTAGTCACGAGAAATAAAATAAATGCTTAAATGTGCTACTCTTCTAAGCTCATCAATGGAGCATCTTATGGAAGCGCACAGAAGACATGATATATCCGACAGAGTTTGGAATTTACTGG
>NZ_BASL01000677.1:0-36943 GCF_000648255.1 Candidatus Protochlamydia sp. R18
GTAGACAGTTTTGTATTTGGCCAATCTTTGTATCCAATCGAAAGGATGTAGTCGTCTAAAAGGCAGTAAAGTGCTATAATTTGTTCTTCCATGGCTTCAATCCTTGTTATTTGTTGCACAAAAACAATTTAAGGATCTGAGGCCTTTTTATTTACATCTAAATTTTATTTCAACTTAGTTATTTGCAACTTACATTATTATATTAAAATATAATATTCATTACATATCCTATTTTTATAATTTTTTTAACTTTTATATAATTAAGAAAAATTAAATTGATAGCCATGTCTTTTTATTTTATCAAGCTCAATTCTATTCATACTACTTAATCCTACTCACAATAATTATTACCGGAACTTTAAAAAGTAACACCCTACGATTTATGGAAATGTGGGAGGAATGTTTACTTCTATAATTGTTGCAATCATAGAGCATATCGGTCGATCTAGATCTGAAACAATTTAAAAGAGCGTAAACAAAGCAAGGCAAGCAGCGATAGCTGCAAAAGTAGAAAAAAATGAGCGTTCTCTTTTAAGTTCATCACAACAACGATCAAGGCATAAAGAAATTTTTAGAATTTCATCCATGCTTAAACGAATGAAAAGCTAATTTTCAATTCCATCGGTTATCATTCTTTATCTTTGTCAAAAATCCTTTAGTTTTCTATACTTAGCGGGTATCTCTTATTAAAGTGATTTTTAATGAGGGACTTTATTAACCCTATTATCAGGAGAAGGCAAACATGCCGACAATTCAACAGCTCATTCGCCAGCCACGTGCTCCGAAAAAGCGACGAAGCAAGTCACCTGCACTCCAAAAGTGTCCACAACGACGTGGTGTGTGCTTGCAAGTAAAAACAAAAACTCCAAAAAAACCAAACTCTGCTTTACGTAAAGTAGCATGGGTACGCCTTTCTACCGGTCAAGAAGTTATTGCTTACATTGGAGGGGAAGGACACAATCTCCAAGAACACAGCATTGTTCTCGTACGCGGTGGTCGTGTAAAAGACTTACCAGGGGTGCGTTATCATATTGTACGTGGTGCATTAGACTGTGCGGCTGTTAAAGACCGTAAACAAGGAAGATCCAAGTATGGGGCAAAACGTCCCAAGAGTAAGAAGTAACACTAGGATATTGCATCAATGAATATCCTGGTTCGCGATTAGCGTTTTTGCTACATAAACGCCAATCACGCGCAGGTGTTAAGGGATTAAGATCCCTGATTCCAGGTGAATCAACGAGATCTTCTATTATCAAATTAGATTTAATCGCTCATTTTTTGAGGAAATCATGTCAAGAAGACACAGTGCAGAAAAACGACCGACAGAACCTGATCCGTTATACGGCAGTACAGTTTTGTCAAAATTTATTAATAAAGTGATGGAAAGTGGTAAAAAGTCAACCGCCCGTCGCATTGTTTATAATGCTATAGAAAAATTTTCGAAGAGAGTAAAAGCAGAAAATCCTCTCGAAGCATTTGAACAAGCTCTAGAAAATGCTAAACCTTCCTTAGAAGTTAAATCTCGCCGTATCGGGGGAGCCACATATCAAGTACCTATCGAAATTCCTGCTAACCGTCGTTCATCGATGGCTATGCGGTGGATTATCGGACATTCTAGAGGAAAAGCAGGCCGTTCTATGGAAGATGCTTTAGCTTCTGAACTTAGCGATTGCTATAACAACCAAGGTACGACAATTAAGAAGAAAGATGACACCCACCGCATGGCTGAAGCGAATAAAGCTTACGCCCACTATAAGTGGTAATAAGGAGACTACATGGCAAGACCTGCTAAAGAGCATCTTAAAAATTTGCGTAATATCGGGATCATGGCTCACATCGATGCTGGTAAGACGACAACCACAGAACGTATCCTTTATTACAGTGGACGTTCACATAAAATTGGTGAAGTTCATGAAGGCGCTGCAACTATGGACTGGATGGCTCAAGAACAAGAGCGTGGAATCACAATTACTTCCGCAGCCACAACCGTTTTTTGGAAAGACGCAAAAATCAATATTATCGACACGCCTGGACACGTTGACTTTACAATTGAAGTTGAACGGTCATTACGCGTTTTAGATGGATCTGTTGCGCTTTTCTGTTCTGTTTCCGGTGTAGAGCCCCAATCAGAAACAGTTTGGCGTCAAGCTGATAAATATGGTGTTCCACGTATTGCATTTGTTAATAAAATGGATCGTATGGGCGCAGATTTTTTTGATGCAGTTAAAACAATGCGCGAAAAATTACATGCAAATGCTATTCCGGTTCAGTGCCCAATCGGTGCAGAAGCTGATTTCAAAGGAATGGTTGATCTTGTAAAAATGAGGGCTTATCTTTTCCATGACGAAACTCTCGGAGCAGATTGGGATGAAACAGACATTCCAGCCGATCTCCTTGAAAAATGTAAAAAGATGAGAGCCGAACTTTTAGAGGAACTCGCTACTCTTGATGAAGATGATGAAAACTTCATGCAAAAAGTGCTAGAAAACCCTGACTCTTTAACAGAAGATGAGATTAACGCTGCGATTCGTAAAGGCGTTTGCCAAAACAAGTTCAATCCAGTCTTGTGCGGTTCAGCTTTCAAAAATAAAGGGGTTCAACAGCTTTTAGATGCGGTTGTCGCTTGGATGCCCTCACCCTTAGACAGAGGTCAAATCAAAGCTCACGACCTAAATACGGATGAAGAAATTCTCTTAACACCAGATGATGAGCAGCCGCTTGCTGCTTTAGCATTTAAGATTATGACCGATCCTTATGTCGGTCGTTTAACTTACATTCGTATTTATAGTGGTACTTTAACAAAAGGAACGTCTTTACTTAACACCACAAAAGGTGGAGAAGAAAGAATTTCTCGTCTTCTTGAAATGCACGCAAACAAACGAGAAGAAAAAGATGAATTTCACACGGGTGATATCGCTGCTTGTATCGGTTTGAAAAAGGCGACGACTGGAGATACTCTTTGTACGTCAAAAAGACCTATTTTGCTTGAAAAAATGGAGTTCCCTGAACCTGTAATTTCAATGGCTATTGAGCCAAAATCTAAAGGGGATCGGGAAAAGCTTGCAATGGCTTTATCTTCATTATCAATTGAGGACCCTACTTTCAGAGTCACAACAGATGAAGAAACAGGTCAAACAATTATCGCCGGAATGGGTGAGCTTCACTTAGAAATTTTGCACGATCGTATGAAACGTGAATTCAACGTTGAAGCTAATGTTGGTAAACCACAAGTAGCCTACAAAGAAACAATTACTATACCTGGTAGCAGCCAAACTAAGTTTGTCAAACAGTCAGGTGGTCGCGGACAATATGCGCATGTCGAGCTCGAAATCCGTCCTAATGAAAAAGGAAAAGGAAACGAGGTCGTCAGTAAAATTGTGGGTGGTGTCATTCCAAGAGAATATATTGCACCAACAATTAAAGGGATCGAGGAAGGATTATCAACAGGAGTTCTTGCCGGCTTTAATTTGGTCGATGTTCTTGTTGATATTGTCTTTGGATCTTACCACGATGTTGACTCTAACGAAATGGCGTTTAAAATTTGCGGATCGATGGCTTTAAAAGAAGCGGCTCGCAAGTGTAAACCTGTGATTTTAGAGCCTATTATGAAAGTTGATGTAACAACTCCAGAAGCTCACATGGGAGATGTTATTGGTGACTTGAATCGTCGTCGTGGACAAATTGTTGGTCAAGAAAACCATAAAGGAGCTGTGATTATTCACGCTGAAGTTCCTTTGAGTGAAATGTTTGGTTATTCGACATTGCTGCGTTCGCTCTCTTCTGGGCGCGCTACCTACGTAATGGAACCTAGCCACTTTGAGCGTGTTCCATCGAAAATTCAGGAAGAAATTATTAAGAAGTAAGAGTTTTAAGGTTATTTATGGCAAAACAAGAAAAGCAGCCTAAATCAGCAAGACAAAAAATTCGCATCAGACTGAAAGGTTATGATCAACGTCTGCTAGATCGTTCAACAGGTGACATTGTCGAGACAGCCAAGAGAACTGGTGCTGCAATAGCAGGCCCAATTCCTCTCCCTACAAGCTGTGAAAAATTTACGGTTCTCCGTTCTCCAAACATTGACCGTAAATCTCGCGAGCAATTTGAGATTCGTACGCACCGTCGCTTAATCGACATTCTCAATCCTACGAGTAAAACAATTGATGCTTTAAAAACATTGACTCTCCCTGCTGGGGTAGACATTAAAATTAAAGCTTAATCGTTTGAAGTAATTGAGTTTTCAGCTTCAGAGGCCGGATAATCCGGCCTCTTTTTTATCTTGGCTATTCATTATTCATCTGAATTTTGCCTAAAATTATCAAATTTTATTGCAAAATGATTTGAAAAAAGTGTATTTCTGGAACTCCAAAATCTATTTAACCCTCGAATCTTTAGAAATTTTCATTGTTTTGCTTAGAAGATCTATAGCTAAATTCATTATTCTGCTAGGATCTGGTTAAAATTATCTCTCAAAAATAAGCTTAATCCAGAGCGGTTCATGACTACCAAAAATACTTTTTCACAAACAAATTTGTATTATTTTATTCGTCAATTTTTCTTATTAATCACTCTCATGGGATTGGTCACAAGCTGTGAATCAAGACGCGTCATTGTAAATGGATTAGAAGAAAAAGAAGCTAACGAAATACTCGTTTTTCTATCCAATAAAGGAATCAATGCCAATAAAGTTCAAGCAGTTTCCGAAGGTGGTGGTGGCGCAAAAGGGGTTTTATGGAATATCAGTGTGGAAGAAGGGCAAGCCAATGAAGCGATGGCTTTATTAAATCAAGTTGGATTACCAAGAAGACGAGGACAAAACTTACTTGGTATTTTTGCTAATACCTCTCTAGTTCCTTCAGGCATGCAGGAAAAAATCCGCTATCAAGCTGGGCTTGCCGAACAAATCGCAAGTACCATCAGAAAAATCGATGGCGTATTAGATGCCGATGTTCAAATTTCTTTTCCTGATGAAGATCCGCTCAATCCAAATGCACCTAAACAAAAAATCACAGCTTCCGTTTACGTCAAACATAATGGTGTTTTAGATGATCCTAACGCCCACCTAATTACACGTATAAAGCGTTTAGTTGCTGGCAGTGTTAATGGTTTAGATTATGATTATGTCACTGTCATTGGTGATAAAGCCCGTTACGGAGATTCTACCTTAGGAATAATGGGTAATCTTGGAGAAGATGATAGACAATACGTGAATGTTTGGTCAATTATTTTGGCAAAAGACTCTTTATCACGTTTTAGAATAATTTTTTTCTCCTTCACCATAACTTTGGTTATTTTGTTATTAACACTCATTTGGTTCCTCTGGAAATTTCTTCCAGTCTTGAAAGAAGCTGGTGGTTTTAAAGAATTGTTATCATTTCACCCTATTCTTTTAAATAAGGCGAAAAAGAATGATGCCATCGAATCAGAATCTTCAGAAAAACAAAAAAATGAGCAATCTAATAAAAAAGAGACAGAAGATAACACCCTAAATCAAGGAGTTGATGAAACCTAAGCGTTTCATTGATTAAAAGGATTGTTATGGATAAAAGAGGCTGGATGATGATGCGTATTTTCATCAACCGATACCATCTCAAAGGGGGAGAGATATTATTAAAGTATCTTTCCACAGAAGAAGCTCAGGCTTTGCAAAGTCAAACAATTCGTTCTACTGATTTAAGCCCTCTTCTTTATCAACCTCAAAATTTGTTGAGAAGAATGCATTATTCATGGATTGCTCCCCTTCTTGAAAATTTTCCTGAACGTCTCTATCCTTTAGTTAAAGCAGCTTTAACAAGTGAACAAGCGTCAGGCCTCCAAAACGCGCAATCACTTACCCTATCAAAACCCGTTAAAACATTTATCATCAATCAACTTTATAGCTTTCTAAAAGCTGATGAGCGTCTCCCCTATGATTATCTCCCTGAGACAGATTTATCAGAGCTTGGAACCTGGAATAAAGATAAATTGACACTTTTAATTGATTTTTTGGGTTTACACGATCTTGCCGTCGAAGTTCGACATATTGTAGATAAAAATCATCTAAAAAATATTTATGCCTGTTTGACCCCAAAACAATTCTATTATCTAAAAGTTTGTTTGCATCAGAAAGAAGTTTTATCAGTTCCTAAACTTGGCATAGATCCTTCTCTGAAAGATTGTACTAAACTTAAACGTATTATCCATCAAAGAGGCCTTTTTCGTTTAAGCAAAGCTTTATGTGGGCAACATCCTGATTTTATTTGGTATCTTGCTCATACCTTGGATACGGGTAGAGGAAAGCTTATCTTGAATGCTTATCAAAAAGAAAGTATTGATAAGGTTACTCCTTTTTTAAAAGGACAAGTCATCAATCTCATGAATTTTTTTAAAAGTGAGTCCATGTGAGTAAAAAGTTTTTCACCTTAATTTATGGGGAACAGATTCACGCAGCCCCCAAAACAAAAATTATCCCAAGCGAATCTTTTTCTAAACTTGCGGATGCCTCATGTGTTTTAGAACACATTAAAGAAGACGCCGAAAAATATCGATTGCAAATCGCTAAAGAATGCGAAGAAATTAAAGAACACGCAGAAAATTCAGGCTATGAAGAGGGATTCAAAAAGTGGGCTGAACATTTAGTCAAATTAGAGAAGGAAATTGAAAAAGTTCACAAAGAATTACAGCAACTCGTTCTCCCTGTTGCATTGAAAGCAGCCAAAAAAATCGTGAGTAAAGAAATTGAACTTTCTTCTGACATTATTTTAGATATTGTAGCAAATAATTTAAAAGCCGTTACCCAACACAAACACGCAACTATCTATGTTAATAAAAAAGACCTCGATATTTTAGATAAAAACAAACCTCGCTTAAAAGAAATTTTTGAGAGTTTAGAAAGTTTATCTATTCGTCCCAGAGATGACGTCAAGCCCGGTGGATGCATTATTGAAACCGAAATAGGAATTATTAATGCTCAGCTAGATCATCGTTGGCAGGTTTTAGAAAAAGCTTTTGAAAGTTTAGTCAAAGTTCCTGTAGAACAATCTCCCATAGAACCTCCCGCACAAAGTAGTTAAGGTATTTTTCATGTATAAATATAAACACATTTCCTTTAAATCCCTTCTTTGTTTGCTAGGGCTTCTCGTTTTATTTGGGCTAGCACCAGATACTGTTTATTCGCAAACTAATTCCACTTCTACTTCTCCAACGACGAGTACAACTCAATCAACAATTTCAAATTCTTCAGGAAGGTCTACAACAAGTGTCAGAACGACGCCGCGCCCCTTAAAACCTGTTCCACGCCCTGCTTACAAACCAGAAAAACCAACTCCGCTAACTGACGAACAAAAGGCTTATCAAGCCACAGAGGCACAAATTAGTGAATTAAAACGACCCTCATTGATTACGCAAGCTGTTTTACTATCTTTGCTTTCGCTCCTTCCCTTCATTATCATGATATTAACTTCATTTTTAAAAATTGTTGTGGTGTTGTCTTTATTAAGAACAGCTTTAGGTGTTCAACAAGCGCCTCCTAACCAAATTATCAATGGTGTGGCATTTTTATTGAGTTTATTCATCATGTATCCCACAGCAATAAAAATGTATGATGCTGCACAAACTGCTATCAATCAACCAAACGTACCCGAATCTTTTCTTTCCCCAGGCTCTTCTACTTATGTGATCGAGGTTGCTTCTGCAGCCAGCGGACCCATGAAAGAATACCTAAAACGAAATAGTTCTTCTCGCCATCAAGCTTTATTTTATAGGTTGGTGTATAGAGGTTTGCCTGAAGATTATCGTGAAACTTTAAAACCCGATGATTTTATTGTTCTTGTTCCTTCCTACATAACAGGACAATTGAAAGATGCTTTTGAAATTGGTGTGTTAATTTATATCCCATTTTTTGTAATCGATCTTGTCACCTCAAACATTCTACTGGCGATGGGAATGATGATGCTATCACCTGTGACAATTTCAATGCCTTTAAAGCTCTTTTTACTTGTGATGTTAGATGGTTGGACCATCCTCATCGAAGGCTTAGTCAAAACATTTCAATAGCGGAGTAAAAATTTATGTTTCAAAGCCAAGTGGTTCAACTTGCTTACCAAGGGATGCTATTGATTTTGATTTTATCTGCTCCTCCTATATTAGTGAGTATGTTTTTTGGAATTATTGTAGCTATCTTTCAGGCTGCCACGCAAATTCAAGAGCAAACCTTATCCTTTACAATTAAACTAGTTGCCGTGACGTTAACTTTGATGTTTCTTGGGGGATGGCTTGGAGCCCAAATCATGTCTTTTGCCAATGACATCTTTGTTAATTTCCCTCAATGGAGTGTTCAAAGTGCTCGTTAAAGCATCAGAAACTTTTCAATTTTCAGGATGTGAGCCGTCATGACCGATGACTACGTGACACTTTATATCAACACGGCTTTTTCTGTTTATGATCCGCTGGCTTTTTTTTCTTTGCTATTTCTTTTTTTTGGTCGTATGTTGCCGATCATTGCACTTGCCCCCTTTTTTGGAGCCCGAGTTCTCCCTCACCCCGTTAAAATTGCGCTAGCAATTTCTTTTTTTGTAATTTTTTTACCTCAACTTATTTTTGTTACAACGACACCCATCACATTTAATCTTTTACTTGTTCTTTACTTTTTTAAAGAACTGTTTGTAGGGTTGTTGTTAGGATACCTTATCAGTATACCCTTTATCATCGTGCAAAACTGTGGAATTTTAATTGACCATCAAAGAGGAGGATCTAGTTTAATGATCAATGATCCGACGTTGCAAAATCAATCATCCCCTTTGGGAACACTTTTTAACCTCGTTTTGATTTATCTCTTTTTTATGATCGATGGTCCTTTCATGATTTTAGATATTATTTCTCAATCCTATTCAATTTTACCTCCCGATAAATTTCTAACAGCCAAATTTTTTACAATGAATTCAAATATTGTCATTGATGTTATGAAAATGGTGGGAAAAGTCATGATCTTGAGCACCCAGCTAGCGGCTCCTGCTTTAATCATGATCCTGATGACTGACTTTTTCTTAGGAATAGCCAACCGATTGGCACCTCAAGTTCAAATCACCTTTTTAGGAATGCCTCTTAAATCACTCCTTGCTTTAGCAATTGTCTTTTTTGGTTGGCAATTATTCTTAAAACAAATAGTAGACGAAAGCTATGTTTGGGTTAATTATCTCTACAAATTGCTAGATCAGTTCCAACCTGCCTACTAAAGATAAATCCACAGCATCTTTTTAAATTCTGAAAGAGAAATCGAAACCTTTGACTAGTTTGCTAATGCTTCAGTAAGCAAAATAGTTTTATTGATTAGACTTAACTTTATCAAAGGTTATCCGGATTTTCTAATCGCAAAAATTAGTTAAAGAAGGCACTTAAAAAAACTTTACACTCTATTTCTTTTTACAATTTACGCATTGAGTTTAACCAAAGCAAAGAGTTTTAAATTCTTAAATTTTTTTTAGAAGAAAAACTAGCCTAGCTTTTCTACTTTCTTAAATGTGCTCTTAAATTGGCTTAAAGATATATTTGATGAGATTAGTTTGATTAGGTAAAATATAGGCTTTGTTTTCTGGATTTACTTGCGAATCTTCTAGTTTCAAAATGTCTACAAACGTAAGGATTAACTCTTCTTTCATCTGTTTTTTATTGAGATTTTCTACTTTTTTAAAACTTTGTTCTTTTTCCCTCCTTCCTATTCTTGATAGAATAGCGTCTTTTTTAAAAGTATTTTTTGTCGTTTACAAGCCTAAAAACTGCCTGTATAGTGACATCAAAATGAGCGGGGGTCTCTCTTAAATAGGCTATCTATATGAGATTTAATAAACTTTAATAAAACTTCATCCTTTATTTTCTTAGGACAGGTAGCTCTTATTTTCGGCGTCAATTTTCTTTTTTTATTGAAGGTTTAAATAGATTGAAGCTGCCAAGGTTTTAAAATGCGCTAATCCAGCGTCCGTGAGCTTACTGCACCTCTCCAGGTTTAAATACTGTAAAGCGGTTAAGAGTGCCAAATGGGCTAATCCAGCATCAGTAAGATTATCGCACCAACTCAGATCTAAATTTTCTAAAGCCACTAAGGGAGTCAAATGTGCTAATCCAGCGCCCGTGAGCTTACTGCACTGACTCAGATTTAAATGCTTTAAAGCGGTTAAGAGTGCCAAATGGGTTAATCCAGCATCCGTGAGCTTACACCAAGTCAGATCCAAATGTTGTAAAGCCACTAAGGGCCTCAAATGCGCTAATCCAGCATCCGTGAGATTATCGCACCCAGTCAGATCTAAATGCTTTAAAGCCACTAAGGGCCTCAAATGCGCTAATCCAGTATCCGTGAGCTTATGGCACACACTCAGATCTAAATGCTGTAAAGTCACTAAGGGCCTCAAATGCGCTAATCCAGCGTCCGTGAGATTATCACACCCACTCAGATCTAAATGCTTTAAAGCCACTAAGGGTTTCAAATGGGCTAATCCAGCATCCGTGAGATTATCGCACCAACTCAGATTCAAATGCTGCAGAGCCACTAAAGGTCTCAAATGGGCTAATCCAACGTCCGTGAGCTTACTGCATCCCTCCGAATTTAAATACTGTAAAGCGGTTAAGGGTGTCAAATGAGCTAATCCAGCATCCGTGAAATTACGGCACTTATTCAGATTTAAATGCTGTAAAGCCACTAAAGGTGTCAAATGCGCTAATCCAACGTCCGTGAGATTACTGCACCCATTCAGATCTAAATGTTGTAAAGCCACTAAGGGAGTCAAATGGGCTAATCCAGCGTCCGTCAGCTTACTGCACCCATCCAGATCCAAATGCTGCAGAGTCACTAAAGATCTCAAATAGGCTAATCCAGCGTCCGTGAGATTACTGCACCCACTCAGATCTAAATGCTTTAAAGCCACTAAGGGTTTCAAATGGGCTAATCCAGCATCAGTGAGATTATCGCACCTCTCCAGATTTAAATACTGTAAAACGGTTAAGGGTGTCAAATGGGCTAATCCAGCGCCCGTCAGCTTACTGCACCTCTCCAGATTTAAATACTGTAAAACGGTTAAGGGTGTCAAATGGGCTAATCCAGCGTCCGTGAGATTATCGCACCAACTCAGATTCAAATGCTGCAAGGCCACTAAAATAGTCAAATGGGCTAATCCAGCGTCCGTGAGTTTAGTGCATCCACTCAGATCTAAATGCTGTAAAGCCACTAAGGGTTTCAAATGGGCTAATCCAGCATCAGTGAGATTATCGCACCAACTCAGATTTAAATGCTTTAAAGTCACTAAAGGTTTCAAATGGGCTAATCCAGCGTCCGTGAGCTTATAGTACTGACTCAAATTCAAATGCTGCAAAGCCACTAAAGGTTTCAAATGGGCTAATCCTGCATTCTTGAGCTTATAGCACTGACTCAGATCTAAATGCTGTAAAGTCACTAAGGGCCTCAAATGCGCTAATCCAGCATCCGTGAGATTATCACACTCACTCAGATTTAAATGCTTTAAAGCCACTAAAGATTTCAAATGCGCTAATCCAGCGTCCGTGAGCTTAATGCACTGGCTCAGATTCAAATGCTGCAGAGTCACTAAAGATTTCAAATGCGCTAATCCAGCCCCCGTGAGCTTAGCACACCCCTTCAGATCTAAATATTGTAAAGCGGTTAAGGGAGTCAAATGAGCTAATCCAGCGTCCGTGAGATTATCGCACCCACTCAGATCTAAATACTGTAAAGTCACTAAGGAAGACAAATGGGTTAATCCTACATCAGTGAGATTGCGGCACGCTTGAAGTTGAAGCACTTTTAAATTTTTACAATTTTTTAACGTTAAAAGATGGGCATCAGTCAAATAAACATTGTCTGAAAAATGGATTGCTTCTATCTCATTTGAAAAGTGATTTATAATTCTTTGAAATTCCGTTAACTGAGAACTCTGGTTTAATAATGCGCTCAAAACGGTCAATTCTAAATAGTTTTTCAAAGTGTTTAATCGACATTGCTGCGCAAAATTTAAAAGTTCTTTTAATCCGACTAAGCTTTCTTCAGTGGAGTTAAAGGGTTCAAATCTCTGTAATTTATGCCCATCAATTAGCTGCTCTTCTAAGCTTTTTACCACTTCTGTTAGCTCATAATAATCGGCTAGTTGAATGGAAGAAGTGATCTCTTCCAAAGGAACTTTAAAATTAGCATCCATGACCCAATTAAGCAGATGCGTAAACTCCTTTTGTGTCAAAGCGAGAGGATGTTGAAGAGTTTCTTGAAAATTTCCTGACCATAGATTCTTAAAATAAAGGGATTTTTCTCTTAACATGGCTAACTGAGAATGAGAAATATTCAGAGAAGTTCCCTCTTGAAAACTTAGTTGAAGTTCTTCAGATGAAGATGAAAGATCAGGAACTTGAATCGTTGGTGCACCAGTTTCTTCTAGATTAGCCAAAGGATTGCCTAAGGAGTTATCTTCATTTCTAGGAGGCTCGCTAATTTCTTGAGATTGATAGTCAGAAGTGGTCATTGTATTGACAAGATAACTATAACTCAGAGTAGGAATATTCAAAATGGCCATCCAAATGAGTGAAATAAATTTTAATTTATAAATGTTTTAACAATATTATTTATAGATAAAAAATTATTGCAATAGTCATGAGATAAAATAGGCAGTCACATTTAAAGAAAAAATTTACCTTTATCAATAGAGATTCATTTGTGGACACCACAACTCGTTTTCTATTTAAGAAATTCTACTACGAAGCTATTTTTGGTGTTATTCAGGATTAACAAAAAGGATGAATGGGAAGAGGCCCTCACATTAAATCTAGACGCCGTGTATACAGATAATCCTTGTAGAATTGTAGAAATGAAAAAGAAGTTCGAAAAAGTTAATTAAAAGCTGTTTTTAAATTTTCTAAATAAAAAAATTCTATCGAATATGCCTTTAAAATTTTTAGATTAATAGTCTAAAAAGTTAGAAAAAGCAGCAAATATAGTATTTTAAAGAAGTAGTAGTTTCTCCCCAACATCGCACCCGATTAAATATAAAAACTTTAAACTATTCTGTTCGTACTGAAACGACTAAATAAATTATTTTCTATCAAATAATTCAAAAACAAAGGAATAAAAATGGCAGAATTGTCACACGCTTTTAATAGTCCCTCACCATATCAACCAACGCAAGTTCTTTCATATACTACAGAAGAACTTTTGCAAAAAGGTTACGTAGCTATTCCCTGCGGTACCCAAGAAGAAGCAAAACTTTGTTTAAAAATCAATGCAGTAGTAGAAACAATAAAAAAATTTTATTGGATGAATTTTCAACTGATAGGTGTAAATGTGGACAAAGAGGGAGCTATTCCGCCGTTTTTTATTCATTATCCTAAAGAAAATGCCTATTATGCTCCTAAGCTGAAACATTTCGCTTTTGATAACGAATTTGCTTCTCGTCCAGATATTGTGTGTCATGAAATAACACACGCCGTGATAGCGTATCATAATCCATTACAATATAAAGGAGAATCAGGAGCGTTAGATGAAGCAATTGCGGATGTTGCTGCTATAGCATTCAAACAATATGAGAGTATGAGTCAAAATGATTGGCAAATTGGTAATTTGCGTAACTTAAGCAACATCCCTGAAAAATTTAAGTTTTCAACTACATATAACCTTGGCAATGATTTCGGCTATGTGCATGATAATAGCTTGATTATCAGCTATACATTTTATCTTGCTTCAAAAAATCTGTCTCATGATTCAACTCATTGTAAATTACTCTTTAACATTTGGTTTAAGTCGATGTTAGCTCTTGGAGATAAATCTTTTAAAGGATTTAGAGCTAAGACAATCAAAGTTGCTAATGAGGATATTCATACAGCCGGCAGGATTGTTATTAACGCTATCTCCGATGCTTGGGAACAAACCTCACCCCTTTTTCCGTAAAGTGTTAACAAATTTAGTTGGTTAGACTTAGGCCATGCTAACATTCTAGACAAATGACACTAAACGTATTAAAAAATGGGAAATTAAAAAAGTTACCAACCGAGTTGGCAACTTTTTTTCCATAAACAATGAACAATGACAAGCTTCCGACCCTGCTTGTTCTGATGCTTACCCTAGCTCGGTCATATAGCAAATTCAAAATCGATAATAACCATTAGTCCTCTAATGAAAACTAAAAAAAGACTTTGTAAATTTTCTTATTTTATTTTTAATTTTTTCTAATGATATACAGCTAATAAATTAGAGAATGTTACGTTGTTAATGTTAGTTAAACAAAAACTATCTATCATGTATCGTTGAATTTAGCCTTGAAAAGCTTCCCATAGACTCAAAAAATCTAAAGATTAAATGCTAAGTGATAGAAAATTATTTAACTGATAATAGCTGAACATTTATAGAACTGATAAAGTTTAGACTGTATCATGAAGGATTTGGGCAAATAGATATTATTAGGCGTGTATCTAATTATTTTCTTTAATTTTAAAGCCAGTTTAACGTAAACAGGCTAAGATAAAAAATTGTTTTTTTATAGATCTAAACTAGGGAATTTTTTATGAACGTTACATTAAACAATGAAGGGGCACAAGAAAACAACTCTTCAATTCAAGAAAGGTTAATTTCATTAACACTTGAACCTAGTCATAATACATAACTTCATAAAAACATCCATTCTATCGTCATTTCTACAGTTCAAAAAATTGCACAAGATTATGAAGCTCGTCTTCAAGGTTACAAAAAGAATGTTGGTTGTTTAGATGGCGGTATTTGGATGCCAAATGCCTACTTTAAAGCGCTAAAAGAAAAAAACCAAATAATCCGTTTAAGAAAGATGGTTTCTAAAAATTATTTTTTCTTTAGTGGCTTGCGGATTAGAAATATAAAAAGGATTTTTCTTTAATCTTGAAAACTAATTTAAAAATATGGGAAGAAGGTTCAATTACTTTTCTCCTGCTCTAGATAAACGCTCGGCAATAGTTTTCCAAAGCCCTTCTGAAGGAAAGTCCATGTCTACCCAAGCAATTTTTGCTTTCTCGAAATCGAGCTGACGTAAGACGGCATAGAGGTTTTCTGCAACCTCATGAGGGTTGGAGAGCGAACCTAGATATAAAACTCGCTTTTCAACAGGGTAAGATTTTTCTGTAAATCCCACAATAAAATCAGCTTCTGTTATCTGTTTTTGGTCCCCTAAAAATAGGGTTGCTTGAGGAGCATAATGACGGAACATTTGTCCCGGAGAAATAATTTGATCATTTTTAACTATTTTTTGATAGATGGGCTCATAACCTAAAATAGGTTGAAAAACAGTAGCTGATAAGGCTCCTAGACGTGCTATTTCCCACTGAGAATTTCGATAATGCAAAATTGTTGATTCAACACCTTCTTGACAGGGCCCTCCATCTAAGACGGGAAAATCTAAGCCAAAATCCATTTCTACATGTTTTACATCGGTAGAAGAGGGCTTTCCTGATAAATTTGCAGAAGGCATGACCAAAGGACCAACAGCTCGGATGACATGTAAAGTTAAAGGATGAGAAGGCATTCTAAAAGCTGCTGTTGGAAGCCCTGCTCTGACAATGGAATCTACTAAATCTAATTGAATTGGAACAATGAGCGTGAGCGGACCCGGCCAAAAGGCATGGGTTAACGCGTCAAAATGGGGAGGGAGAGCGATCGCATACGCACTCACATCTATAGGATTGGCAACATGAATGATCAGAGGATTTACTAGAGAGCGTCCTTTTATCTCGAAAATTTTTTTGATTGCTCCAGGGCAAGTCAGCCTAGCTGCTAACCCATAAACTGTTTCTGTCGGCATTGCGACTAATTGATTCGCTAACAATTTCTCAATCGCTTCTTCCACATTAATACGCATAAATTTTATTTTAACCGCTTAATAATATCACTTAAAGCTAAATGTAGCTGGTCAATTTCATCAACCGTATTATAAAAAGCAAAAGATACCCGTGCTGTGGCAGGAATATTAAAAAATTGCATAACAGGTTGTGCACAATGATGTCCGGTACGAATTGCAATTCCTTTTAGATCTAAAAATGTCGCTATATCTAAAGGATGAATTCCTTCGATCACAAAACTGATTAAAGAAGTTTTGTTAACTGCTTGACCAATAATATGAAGATCTGGAATCTGCATCAATTTCTCGGTCGCATACTCTAACAGGGTATGTTCATAAGTTTGAATACGCTCTATCCCAATTTGATTAAGATAATCTAAAGCTGCCCCCAATCCCATGACCTCTGCAATCATAGGAGTGCCTGCTTCAAATTTTAGAGGAAGTTGATTATAAGTTGTTTTAACAAACGTCACTTTTTCAATCATATCTCCTCCTCCTTGATACGGAGGCATTTGATCGAGAATTTCCGCCTTACCATACAAAATACCGATACCGGTAGGTCCCATTAGTTTATGACCTGAAAAAACAAAAAAATCTGCGTCTAAATCTTGCACATCAATTTTAAGATGAGGGGCACTTTGTGCACCGTCTACGAGAACTTTTGCCCCTGCTTCATGCGCTTTTTTAATGATTTCTTTAATGGGATTAATCGTTCCAAGAGAATTTGCCACATGAGTGATAGCGACAAGGCGAGTTTTTGGGCTTAGAAGCTTTACATACTCATCAAAAAGTAGTTCTCCCTTTTTATTCATAGGAATAACTTTTAGAACAGCTCCTCGATCTTCACATAAAATTTGCCAAGGTACAATATTCGCATGATGCTCCATTGCACTAATCAAAATTTCATCACCTGGCTTCACAAAAACCTTGCCAAAGGAATAGGCAACCATATTAATCGAATCTGTAGCCCCTCGAGTAAAAACAATTTCTTCTGTATTGGCAGCATTGATAAAACGTTGAACTTTTAAACGTGTGTCTTGATAATTCTCAGTGGAATGAATGGCTAATTCGTAAACAGCACGGTGAACAGTTCCATAATGATTCCGATAAAAATCACTCATACAATCAATAACAGCGCTCGGTTTTTGAGTTGTTGCCGCAGAATCGAAATAAATAAGAGGATGTCCATGCATCGTTTTATTCAACATGGGAAAGTCTTGCCTGAGCCTGTTAACAGCAGATTTTTCTAAGGGATTCATAATCAACCTTTTGTTAGATAACGATGCGCCCTTTGAGAAATTGCTTCTTTAATAGAATTGATAGGAATCATTTCGATGACTTGTTCAGCAAAACCATAAATTAATAAATTTTTAGCAGCCATTTCAGGAAATCCACGGGTTTTCATATAAAAAAGCTGTTCTGCATCTAGTTGGCCGACAGTTGCTCCATGAGAAGCTTTTACATCATCTGCAAAAATTTCTAAATTAGGTTTGCTATCTGCATGGGCATGATCACTTAATAACAAATTATTATTCAGTTGAAAAGCTTCTGTTTTTTGCGCTTTTTGTCGAACCATAATTTTCCCTTCAAAACTTGATCGACTAAAGTCGTTTAATACAGCTTTAAAAAGCTGATAAGAGCGGCAATTTGGTGCTTGATGATCAATAAAAATGTGTGTATGTACTTCTCGTTTATCTTCTAACATCGAAATTCCATTCAGCAAAACTTCTGCATTTTCTCCAGAGAGAGAAATATGATAATCATTACGAACTGTCATTCCCCCTTCAGTAATACACACTGTCTTGAACGTCGATTGTTTTTTTAGATGTGCTCTAACGGCTTCAAAATGCCATGCCTGAACGTGCTCCTCATTCAGAATTTGCGTGTAGTGAACATATGCTTGATCTTCAACAAGGAAATCGGTGACTTGATTAATAAAATATCCATTCATGGATTTTTGATGAATAGAAGAAACAAATTTAACTTCTGCCTGAGCTCCAACACAGACATTTATTCTTGGCATTAACATCAATAATTGACTTTGCGCTTGCACCAAATGCAAAATTTGAATGGGGGTTTCGACAATAGTTTTAGGGGGAATATAAATAAACGCCCCCTGATGATGCAAAGCACTATTGATTAGAGCAAATGAGTCATTTTCTTCTTTAAGAGATTTCGCCCAATAATTATTAAAAAAAGTTCCAAATGTCTGATTTGCTTCTTGTAAAGTAGAAATTATTACCTGCGAAGGTAAATTTTTTGTCTCCGAAAATTCGGAACAAAACTGACCATTGATAAAAACGAGAAATGAGTGTTGACATTCAGGATAAACCAAAGAAGTAATTTGATCTTTAGTGATGCTCTCTTCTTTAGGAAATTCATAATTCTGAGAAAATAGATGTCTAAGCTTAATATAGCGATAAGCCTCCGACTGCTTTGTTGGTAAGCCTCGCTCTAAAAATTGACTCCAAGCTTTCTGACGAGCCTTCTGCAAAGGATCTCCTTGATTGATGGCATCCAAATGCTTTTCCAATAAACTTGTAAAGATTTTTTGCTCTAGGCCCAATTCGAATGTCATGAGACAACCCCCTCTTTCGGTGATTGAACGAGCCAATCATACCCTTTACTTTCCAATTCGAGAGCAAGCTCAGGCCCACCTGATTGAACAATTTTTCCACCTAACATGACATGCACAAAATGAGGTTTAATATAATCAAGAAGCCGTTGATAATGAGTGATCAATAATAAACCCATTTCAGGATTCATTAATTGATTGACTCCTTTTGCCACAACGCGCATCGCATCAATATCTAAACCTGAGTCAGTTTCATCCAATAAAGCAAGATTTGGGTTTAAAACCGCCATTTGTAAAATTTCATTCCGTTTTTTTTCGCCGCCCGAAAAATTTTCATTTACATTACGCGATCGAAGTTCTGGCTTAATTTCCATTTGCTTCATTTTCTCGTTTAGTAACCTTTCAAATTCAGCCGTTGTCAGTTCTGATTTCCCCTCAGCTTTAAGTTTAGCATTCAAAGCAATTTGAAGAAATTGGCTATTACTAACACCAGGAATTTCAACAGGATATTGAAAACTCATAAACAAACCTAAATGAGCGCGTTCTTCAGGTTCTAACTCAAGTAAGTTCTGTCCTTTAAACCAAACTTCCCCCCCTGTTACTTCATAAGCAGGATGGCCAGCTAATACTTTTGCCAAAGTCGATTTACCCGCCCCATTTGGGCCCATAATCGCATGAATTTCTCCCGTTTTGATATGAAGGTTAACCCCTTTTAAAATCGGAGTTCCCTCTACGGTTGCTGTTAATTCTTTAATTTTTAGCATGATTCATTCCTAATCTAATATCTAAAGATTTTTAATCTCTCTTTCATTCTATTTTAGCGCCAAAAGCACTTTAATAAGTAAACTGAACAGCGCAATAAATTCACTGATTATCCAACAGAATTTTCTAATTTGATCGCGAGAAGTTTTTGAGCTTCAATCGCAAATTCTAAAGGAAGCTCTTGAATAACATCTTTACAAAACCCATTGACAATCATATTTACAGCATTTTCTTTTGAAATTCCTCGAGATTGAAAATAAAAAAGCTGCTCTTCATTCATTTTAGATGTAGAAGCTTCGTGCTCAACTTGACTAGAGGCGTTTCCAACTTCGATGTAAGGAAAGGTATTAGCTGAGCATTTATCTCCAACCAACATCGAATCGCATTGAGTGTAATTACGCGCATTAGTTGCTCGAGGAGCTACTTTTACCAAACCTCGATAACTGTTATGAGAAAGGTCAGCTGAAATCCCCTTAGAAACAATCGTAGATTTTGTATTTTTTCCTAAATGGATCATTTTAGTTCCCGTATCAGCTTGCATTTGCCCATTAGTCAATGCGACAGAGTAAAATTCTCCAACAGAATGATCTCCTTGTAAAATACAGCTAGGATATTTCCAAGTAATTGCAGCGCCTACCTCAACTTGCGTCCAAGAAATTTTAGAGTTGACACCGGCACACCTGCCTCGTTTAGTAACGAAATTGAATACCCCACCTTCGCCTGTTTTTGGATTTCCTGAATACCAGTTTTGAACCGTTGCATATTTAATTTGCGCGTTATCAAGGGCTATTAGTTCAACGACAGCGGCATGAAGTTGATTATTAGTAAAAGCAGGTGCTGTACACCCTTCTAAATAACTCACGTAAGAGTTTTCCTCAGCAATGATCAAGGTTCGTTCAAACTGACCCGATTCCTTATCATTAATGCGAAAATAGGTAGACAACTCCATCGGACAATGAACGCCCTTTGGAATATACACAAATGATCCATCGCTGAAAACTGCCGAATTAAGAGTAGCAAAATAATTATCTCCAATTGGAACAACGCTACCAAGATATTTCTGAATGAGCTCTGGATGGGTATGCATTGCTTCTGAAATAGAGCATAAAACTACTCCCGCTTCCTCTAATTTTTTCTTAAAAGTTGTTCCTATAGAAACCGAATCAAAAACCATATCAACAGCAACGTTGCTTAATCGTTTTTGTTCTTCTAGAGGAATTCCTAACCTTTCAAAAGTTTTGATAATTTCAGGATCAACTTCACTTAAATCATTTAGAACAGGTTTTTTCTTGGGAGCTGAATAATAAGTGATATCTTGATAATCAATTTTAGGATAATTAACATTTGCCCAAATTGGTTCTTCGGACTCTAACCATCGCTGATAAGCTTTCAACCGGAATTCTAATAAAAAAGCAGGCTCATTTTTTTTTGCAGATATCGCGCGAATCGTTTCTTCATTCAATCCCTTGGGAAGGCTTTCGGTTTCTATGTCTGTCACAAACCCATATTTATAATTGGATGATTCGTGACTAAATGGCGACAATTCTGCATTCATTCTGATCCTTTATTTATTTATTAAATTGTTTAACGTCATTAGATCCACAAAATGAGGTCTATTAACCTGAACTTTGGGTTATTAAGAAATTACATCGATTAAAATAAACACAAACTTTAATTGTCTATTTCACGTAAACAAATAACAAAATTTAAAAATAAAATTTTGTTTATTTATATCTTCAATCACAATAATTATTAAGATGATTTCAATAGCATTTATTAAAGATCATAACGAATCTAAAAAGGAGTGTCAATTTGTATTTCCTTCCGGGCCTCAAGAGTTTGACTAGAGATCAAAGATTTTAACCATCGAATATTTAAGGACTGCATATAGGTAAAAAGGAGATTTCATTCGACGGTATAGTTTCATCTCGTTGCGAGCCGATATCAATCGAAAATGACGAGCAACTTTTGTTCGATCCTTCTTCCATCCTCGGCAATGATAAGCCTTTAATTGCGGATCGAATCCTAATACCCAACCTTGTTGCCTTAAACGCACCGAAAGATCAATATCTTCTTTGTACATATAAAAAGAAGGGTCCATGATTTGATTAGGACCTAGTAGAACGGATTCCAAGGCCGAATAACGACAAAACATAAGGGCTCCACAAAGAGCTGGTACAAATTCAAAACCCCCTTTCCAATCTTCTCGATAACGCTCTCCTTGGTAGCGATCGAACCATCTTCCGTACCAACTGCGAAAAATCCCCGACGAATCGATGTTTCCTGTTTCTTGCTGACGCTCTAAATCAAAGCCCAAAAGCCATCCCGATAATGCTGCTACTTTCTCAAATGCTTTTTTATCCATCAAGGCAAGAGCGTCTTGAATAAAGTGAGGGGTTAAAAAAGTGTCTGGGTTTAAAAACAAGAGATAGTCGGTATCACTAGGGATATAAGACAAGCCGATATTATTACCTTGGCAAAATCCGACATTGTCTTTAAGTAAACAAATTTTAACCGAAGGATCGGACAAATAATCTAATTTTAAATAAGAAGCATCTGTTGAACCACTATCAATAATCACAATCAAATCAAGCAGGCGAGTTTGTGCAAATAATGCTTTCATACACAAAGAAAGGCATCCTTGGCTATTATGTGTAACAATAATAGCAGCACAAAAAAATTTTTTGTTCAAATTCTCTCTCCTTAACTCAGCAATCTTATTTGCTAAATCATATCTGAATCAACAACAATAAAAGTTACTTTGTGCTTATGATCTCGGCTCAAACGAGCATAAAAATCTAACTCTTCAACTTTTTCTTTACTGACAGAAACTGCAACAGAATTAAATAGAGGGATTAAACTCTCTGCCTCAGCGCTTATGGGGAATGCGGGGCTAACACCAATGATATAATCATATTGTTTTTGCAATTCTTGGATCAAATCTTCAAATGGTTTTGAACTCAGTAACTCAGCAGAATAACGGCTCATTCCTCCTGCAACAATTTGATCTCCATACACTGTTTTTTCAATTGAAGGGAATTCAATTTGCCCTTCCAAATATTGTAAAAGTCCATTCGAAGAAGTTTCAGCTTGACCAAAATTTAATAAAATTCGAATGATTTTTTTACCTTTTTTCACAAATAAATTAGCAAGATCTGAAGAATAATCTGGCCCCATTCCTTCTATTAAAAGTAACTTGTTGATTCTTATGGAAGATCCCTCTAGCGGAGAAACAAGAAAACTTCTTAATCGTCTTAAGGTTTCTAAATCATCATTAAAGATCATATTTTGAAAACCCTCACAATAACTAGAAGACAAAACTCCAGAAACATGGTGTCCGAGCAGTTTCAAATTATCCTGGGAAATAGTCAGTCCTTTTTTTAACGTAGATCCAAGAGTTAATCCCGCTCCGAGCATCCCACCAAATAAACTCCCCAAAAGAGCAAATGGGATTAGTTTAGGTGTCACCGGATGGACAGGAGTAACAGACAAGTCAATGGGTGCCGATTGAATCATTTCCAAGTTATGTGAAATATTTTTAGATTCCACCATTTTTGCAATTTCTTCGACAATTAATCGATTGGTTTGCAATTCTTGATCAATTTGTTGCTCTGCTACCCATTTCTGAGGTAGGCCACCCATCTCTTTATGAATATTCCTCAAATGTTGTCTAATTAACACCCTTTCTTGACGCAAGTTTTCCAAACGAGATTCAACATAATCTTTTAATGTATTTTCTAAGAGCGACATTTGTTGATGAATGAGCTCTAAACTCACGTTTTGCAAAACATAGATTTTCTCATTAATCAATTTTTTATTCAGCTCCATCAATTCAATCATTTGTTTAAGATGTAAAGTTAAAAAAGTTCGTTGCAATGCTAATTCATTCTTCAAACGTTCTTGTTCTTTGACACTCTGATTGTTTTGATCTTTTAACGTTAAGACTAAATGACTGGCTTTTTTAATCATTTCCTGACTAATGGGATCAATCAAACCGGCACTTAAAGAAGTAATTTCGAAATTTTCATTTTCCATTTGAGTAATAAAGAAAAGATTTTGCCGAATCGTAGCTTCTAAATCGATCAATCGTTTAGAATAATCTACATAAAGCTCTTCAGCAATTTTTAAATTGATTCCTTGATATTCACCCGACGAACTTTGCTGATGAGTTAATCGAGTTTGTAGAATCTTTTCATACACAGAAAATAAACGCTCTAAATTGCCTAAATAATAAAGAAAATTTTCTCTAGACTTTTGCCACTCAATAGGGTCTATGTTTTCTAAATCGTTTAACCGCTCAAACCAATCTTGAATCAAAAATCTGGGATCACTCAATAGCAAAGAAGGGCTTGGTGGTAAGTTTTGATGAAATCTATCCATTACATCTTGTAGGTCTACCATATGCTGTTGAGTTTCTTTAAGCTCATCTAATTGCTTGTCTAAAGAAAAATGAAGGCTATCCTTTTTCAGAGCTGTCTTTTTTTGCAGCTCTATTTCCAACCCATCTCGCCTTTGTTTCAAATGGCGAATTTCAGTTAATACTGTATTAATGGTTTGAGAATCCCCTTCATGGAGCCGATAACTATCATAATAAACATAGTTGCTGGATTGAACATTCTCTAACCTTTTTAATTCCAGCTCATTAGCAAGCAATTTATCTCTATATTCATGTTGACTTTTTGCTAAAAAATCCATTTCTTTATTAGAATCTACAAATCCCGAATTGAATAGATCATCTTTTAAAAAATCTGCATGTTTCTTCATTAAATCAGCTAATTTCTCACCTAACTGGTTTTGTCTGTCTTGTAAATAATCAATTTGTATTAAAGCGAGGCGATCATGGTTTTTTTTCAAATAGTTTTGATAACATTCCATTGTGGTATTGATAAATATACTCGAACGATGACGATCACGGTCCATATAGGAGAGCTTAAGAACGCCTTTATCTGTTTTAACTGTTTCAACTTCTAGTTTTTTAGACAATTCATCGCAGGTAGCAACTAAAGGTTTTACCGTTAAAAAGAAGGTTTGCGAAGGTTTAAGCTTATCAGAAATTTTTGTCAGGGTAAAGCTCAGTTGGTTTGATATAAAGGGTAATTCGAATTCTCCTTTGTTTTCAGTTATTTTTGAGTTTGAAGGAGCCTTGACATGGAATGAATTATCGTCATTTATCGTAATTGTCAAAGTTAAAGGAATTTCTCCAGAATAATTGAGAGACGATAATTGAATGGGGCAATGAATATCAGGTAAAACAGGATTAGAAGATTTAAAAAAAGCTCTTTTAAAGATTAATAAGTTATTTTTAATGTTACTTCCCCAACCTTCCATTTCACAATCTTGCTGAAGATGGCCTTGTAAGTGCAATTTTTCGACAACATCCTGTAAAATTTTACGTGATTTAAATAAAGAACTAGCTTCGTTTTCTTGCGTGTTAGAATCACTTCCTAATAATTCAATTAATGAAGTAGAAATATTTCCAGATTTATTACTTTTTTCTCTAAATGTTGCCTCTGCATTATAAACTACAGGTCTAATCAAGGTAAAAAGAACCCCTAAAACCCCAAAAAATAGGGAAAAATACAAAATACGTTTTTTAGACCTTCGAAATAAAGATAAAATATCTGACGATGTAATAAGAAGTTTGTCATCTTTATCTGTTGTCTTACTCATTTCTAACCTAATCTACATATCTTAAAGTACTTATTATATACAAAAACAATTACTCATCTCTAAGCGATCAATTTCTAAAAAGCCTGTAAGTTCCATAAGCTGTTTGAACCCCTAAGCAGCTTGGCAGTAACTGATCAATAAACCTATTCCATTGCGTAATGGGTTTCTCAGATACATAAACCGTATCTCCTGGCATCAAGAGTAAACTATCATTAGGTAGATGAATAATGTGATTCCAAGAAAGAACGTAAATTTTAGGGTTTTGTAAATTTCCCCTAATGACTTGGATACAATCACGATTACCTGTAAAAGGAATGCCTCCAGCAGAGACAAGTGCTTGTCGTAAAGACATAAAACCATAAGGAAGATTAACAGCCATCGGATGTCCTACTTCGCCCATCACCATAACTGTCGAGTCACTTGGAGCGGCAATAAAAATACGATCTCCTCCACGCATAACAATATTTTGACTCATATCGCCTAAATTCATCAATTTATAAATATCTATGGGAAGCTGCTTCCCTTCTCTCACCACATAACTTTTAAAAAAATTGGCATTATTGGGTACTTTAGCTAGTGCTAAAACTTCATATAAACGAATTTTTCCATCGACAGCAATGACAGGAGTGGCTACAGCTCCTGTGAGTTCAACTTTTCTGGAAAGCCTATTTCGATAATTCAAGAAAACTTCAACGTCTTGAATTTGTTCTTGATAGCAAAGCTGTATTTTCTGTCTAGCCTCTTCAAGCGACAAACCTGCTACTTCAACAGATGGGATATCTGGAAAATCGACCCTACCTTCACTAACACGAAAGCCTATTGTTGCATTAATAAATTGAATAGCATCCATCACATCGCGTCGTTTCGGATGGTAGATCGCAATATTCAAAATATCATCTTCAGAAATGACATCTTGATATTCTTCCATTGCATCGCAATCTAATTCCTTAACGTCTGATCCTTCCATATCCAAAATTGCCAACTTCCCCTGGCGAATTTTATAAGAATCAATCACAAATTCATCTGCACCAAACACGTCATAATTATGACAAGGGGTACTACAAGAGCTGAGAAAAAAAAGAAGGGAGAGGAGGCAAAATGCAAGATATTTCATCATAGAGGTTACAAACTTTAAAACTTTAAACTTTTAGGAGTTATCTTTCTTAGCCTATTTTATATTAAATCAAAAGCATTTTCTCTTTCTAAACCGCTTTAACCCAAGCATTTTTTGTTATGTTTTTTTATTAGTCAAAAATTATTTTAACTCATGATCGGTCATTAATCGTAAGCTCAAACTAATAAGGTGAGGTAGCGAAGATATCCTTTTCAAGATTGGTGGGTTATGCTTTAATCATCAACTGACACATTTGAGTTTAGATTATATGGCACGTTTTTTTGATAAACAACTCTCTTTAATCATTCTTATATTTTTGATGCCTCTCTTTTTTCTCCCTAAAATCAACCTCTTAACAGTTGGTTCCGAAACGGCAGGTTTGAGAATTGATGATCTATTTCTCCTTTTCTTTGGCACACTGTTAATTTGGGCTCATCTTCTTTTAGATAAACGCTTGTACATGATTGAAATTTGGGTGCTCATTTTAACTTTATTTGGCATTCTGTCATTTGCTTCTAATCGGTTTCTAATTTCGCTTGGATATCATTTTTTAGATGCAAAAATTTTTTACGCAATCCGCCTGCTAGAATATTTTTTATTTTTCTACATTGGAACTTTAGCTTTTCGATTTCATTTGAGTAAAGGCTTTATACAAGCGTTCTTTTTATGGAATTTTTTCCTAATGACTTTACAAAAGTTAAATTTAGCAGGAGCTATCACAAATTTAGGATACGAAAAAGATGTTTCAGCAAGGGTGCAAGGAATCGCCTCTTTCCCTTCCGAGATGGGGTTATTACTTAATCTATTATTTTGCTACATGATATATGATGATAGCTATCGATCGAAAATCATTCAGATATTCCCTCCTTATTATCGTTATTTTCTTCGCAAAAGCTATTTATATATTCTGTTTATCGTCATTGGCATTTTTGTGATATTTACAGGTAATCGTATTTCTCTCCTTGCCCATTTGATCTGTTTTTTAGGTAAGCTCAAACAGGAAATTAATTGGAAATCAATTGGATCTTTTGTTTCTTTAACAATTGCTTTTCCTCTTTTAATGGGAATCATTATTTATATGGTGATACAAACAGATTCTATCTATAGCCGTAGCGCCAGCCTACTTTCTATAAAAAACATTCATTTAGCACAAATTGTTTGGGATAAAATTGATCTAACTCAAGATCCCATTAGCAAAAAATTGATAGAGACTGATGAATATGATATGAGCTGGTGGCTGCGCATCCATAAATGGATTTTTGTGACTAAAGCTTTCGTCAATCATCCTGAAGTTTATTTACAAGGATTAGGACCTGGATTTGCCTGGTCGGCATTAGATGGAGGAATATTAAGAATCATTGTAGAATATGGCTTAATTGGCTCTCTACTTTTTTTCAATTTTTTTAGATCTATTTACAAAATTAATCAACAAATGAAATGGATGACAATTTCTTTACTCATCAATATGATTTTTTTTGATGCTCACCTCGCTTATAAAACAATGAGTTTTTACTTATTTGCCGCTGGTTACTGCTTTGAATCTAAGCATAACCACTCTTTAACTGCTAGCTCCACTCGTGCTAACCAGTTAAAACCTGAATTAATATTCTTTTCTTAGTGACAAACGGAGCACTTTAGTTGCCTAATGAGATATAACAACATTTTATGTTGGGTAAAAGATAGCAATCACATAACTTCTAAACAAACCTGAAGGAATAATGCCAAGTTGGCAACTCAATAGAACTTCTTGCCCATTTTTATTTTTAGCAAGCAATCGAATTTGCGACTCGGCTGCCGTTGTAAGAGCAGCTAATCCTCTTCTCCATTCGTTCAATCCTTCTTGAATAATTTGGGCAAAATCTGAAATGAGCTTATCTGCACTCCATCCAAGCAAGGCTTTGGACTGTTGATTGGCAAATAATAATTTTTGATCTTTCTGAGAAAATACAACAATCAACCCACCCTCTTCATTTTTTAAATTGTCAAAAAGACGCCGCTGATCAATAGCATAGTTAGAAGTTGAAAATTCTCTATAGCGAGTAGTTTCATTATTGTAATAATTAGCCCCAGTCATTTTTTGAGCCATATTGATACATTTTTTCAATAATGCACTAGCTTCAATTGTCGTTTTGACCCAATAACCGTTTTTAAGATCTAACGAAGGAATGATAGAAGTATGAGTGGGAAAATCATCGAAGTCTTCAATAAATGGTCCATTGGAGTTATTTTTAAACAATTCTTCTTTTTTAGAAGTATTTGATTCTGTTTCATGTAAATATAGTAGAGTTTTAATTTCATAACTCAAATCATGCACCTTTGTATCAAGATGAAAAATTTGATCTTGTCTTTTTTCCATTTCGCTACGCTGATCTTCTATTGTCTGCTGTAAAAAGTTAATTTGTAATTGTTTTTGCTTTAATTGTTCTTCAGAAAAAAGTTTATAGTCTGCAAAATCTTGTTGAGTTTGCTGAGTTTGCGATATAAGGGATTGATTTTCTTCAACTAATTTTTGAATTTCAGATTGCTTAAGAGCTAATTCTTCTTCCCTTTTTCTTTCTTCATCGTTGAGGTTTTCTAGCGAATTTAATAAAGTCACCTCTTCTTTAGTTGTAAAAGGAGAAGCTTCTTCCAAAGGCACTAATGTAAATGCAGGATCCAATGCCGTCACTTTATTCTCTTTTTCAGAAGAAAGATTGCTTTGAGAAGAAAGGATCGTTGACTCTCCCTGCCACTTCGTTTTTAAGCCTATTTCCCAGTAGTAAGCAAGCAAAATTAAACAAATAGATCCAATAGCAACTAGAAGAAGTCCAAAAGTAAGGATAGACCAACTTTTCTGATGGGGCATTAAACCTATGCTATAGGTAACAAAAAATAATAAAGGGAGAAGATAGAAAAAAATAACGGCTACAGAAAAAAACTGTCGATTTGTTGTTTTAAATTTCATACTAAAAAATACGATTTCCTGATTCATTATAAATCCAACTATACACAATTGATATTAAAAGGGACATGAGACTTCTTTCCAAGCTTGTTTTGTTTGCAAAAAAATTTTCTCCTATTTTCTCTAATCATTATAGCTTCAATAGATAGCAAATGATTTAAAAAATATCGTTTTAAGTTGCACACTATTCTCTCCCTTGTTATGTTCTTACAATATAGAAAACAATTTCAAGTTTGTAATTGATTATTAAAAAAAATGTCTAATATTGATGCATTTTGCGCCATATCAAACATTTAAATTTATTATTAAATTTCATTTTTATAGTATTTATTTTAACTTTCCCTAATATTAAATAATCAGAAAATATGTCCGATCATGCACAATTTGACATCGTCATTGATTCCTCTGGAATTCAAAAAGAATACTTAAAAGATCTTTATCGCTATCGAGAATTACTTTATTTTTTTACGTGGAGAGATATTATTGTTCGCTATAAACAGACAGCGCTTGGAATTTTATGGGCTTTATTTCGTCCTATTTTAAATATGTCTGTCTTTGCTTTAGTATTTGGCAAAATTGCTAATCTACCTTCTGACGGAGTAAATTATCCTCTATTTGTCTTGGCTGCAATGCTACCTTGGTTACTTTTTGCAGGTTGTGTGATTGATACTAGTAATACTTTAGTGAATAATGCAGCAATGATTTCCAAGGTCTATTTTCCTCGTATGATTCTACCCATTAGTAATATCCTCGTGAATTTTTGTGATTTCATTGTGACTCTCTTGCTTTTATTTATTTTATTTTTATTTTCAGGCGCATTAACGACTTGGACAATAGTACTACTTCCTATTTTTATCAGTTTGAATTTGATTCTTTGTTTAGGAATAAGCCTGTGGATGGCAGCCGTTACAGTCCGCTTTAGAGACTTTCGTTTTTTAATTCCTTTTATCGTCCAATTCGGTTTGTTCATTTCTCCGGTTGGTTATGGAAGTTTTTTAGTGCCAGAACCGTGGAGATGGCTTTATTTTCTTAATCCGATGGCAGGTATTATTGAAGGCTTCCGTTGGTGTTGTTTAGGCATATATCATACCGATCTTCCTTTAGCCTTGCTTTTATCTAGTCTGATAAACTTCATTTTGTTAATCACCGGATTTAGATATTTCCGTAAAATGGAACGTATTTTTGCAGACATTATTTGAGTAAACTATGAATATCGTTGAAATCGAGCAGTTATCTAAAAAATATTTAATTTCTCATGAAAATCAAAATCCTTACGCTTCTTTAAAAGAAATTGCGACTGATTGGTTCAAAAATTCTTTTAAACGTTTAACTTCCCCTTCAACTTCTTTTGTGGAACAGTGTGAAGAGTTTTGGGCAGTCCAAGATATCAATTTAAATATTCAGCAAGGAGATCGAATTGCTTTACTAGGGCGGAATGGAGCGGGTAAATCAACATTACTAAAACTAATTTCGCGCATTACAGAACCCACAACAGGCAAAATCAAAATCCGAGGGCGTGTTTCGTGCTTGTTAGAAGTGGGAACAGGGTTTCATCCTGATTTAACAGGTCGAGAAAATATTTTTCTGAACGGCGCAATTATGGGAATGAGTTATCAAGAAATACAAACTAAATTTGATGAAATTGTTGATTTTGCCGAAATAGAAAAATTCTTAGATACACCAATCAAAAAATATTCTAGTGGTATGTATATGCGGCTTGGATTTGCTATTGCCGCCCACTTAAATTCTGATCTTCTAATTGTCGATGAAGTTTTAGCTGTAGGAGATGCACAATTTCAAGAAAAATGCATAAAAAAAATGAATGAAATGGGAATGCAAGGAAGTACTGTTTTATTTGTGAGCCACAGTGTGAGTTCTGTACTTTCTCTATGCAATAAAGGAGCCTTTCTCGAAAAAGGAAGACTGAAAGCTCTGGAACCAATTGAAACCTGCGTTAACCGCTACATCAACAGTTGTCCCGCTGCAGGACTTGAGTGGAAAGGAACCTTGGGAGATGAGCATGTTCAATTTTTTCAAACAAAATTATCCACTCCTAAATCTAGTTCAGCCCTTTTTTTCCACGATGAACAAGCAATTATCAGCATCGATTTTGAAATTTTGAAAACTCAACCCGACCTTATTTTAGGAATTAGTATTTTAAATAGTCGCAATCAAATTATTGCAAGATCTCGCCTTTGCGATCATGATGAATATTACGATCTCATTTCAAAAACGGGGCGCCATCATTTAAACTACGCTTTAGATCCCAGCCTATTCCATCCTGGCGAATATCAAATCCGATTAGAATGTTCTATTTTAAACAAAAAGAAAATCCTACAAGGTGAAATTTTATTGAAATTTATTGTTTATTCTTCACAAATCCAACAATCCAAATATGAATTTGGAACTGACAAAGATGGAATTAGCTTAGGAAATCGTTGGTTCCTGTCAAAGCACTTATAAAGCCATGACTCAAGGAAGTGATCGTTTTCAATTTTTGGATGGACTAAGAGGAATAGCAGCTTTATGGGTCGTTCTCCTTCATTTTCATACACTCATTAATGAAAGGTCTACTAATCAATTTTCTTGGGTTCTTAATCAAATATTGCCACATGGACATATAGGAGTTAACATTTTTTTTGTCTTGAGCGGTTTCGTTATAGCTTATAGCATTAGACAAAACATTATTACCTTTCCTTTCATTGCTCGTTTTTTTATTCGAAGATCTATTCGCTTAGATCCCCCATATTGGGCAGCTTTACTCATTTTGACAGGGCTGATTCTAGCCGGACCCTTTTTCTTTCAAAGAGGGATAGAGTATGTACCTAGCTACCAGCACCTGTTTCTCAATGCTTTTTATATTCACAATTTTTTCGAGTTAAAAAGTATTTTACCTGTTGCTTGGACACTTGCCTTAGAATTTCAATTCTACTTTGTCTTCGTTTTTCTCCTTAAATCTGTACAATCTTTAAATATTCAAATGAATCATTCTGAATTCAACTATTCTACAAAATATGCAACAGGTTTATTTTGGTTTTTATTCATCTTATCCCTCATGCAGATGTCTCATATAGGATTATTTTTTGAGTTACCTGGTTTTTTTCTGCCTTTCTGGTATAGCTTTTTTATTGGTTCTTTGCTTTGTTGGGCAATGTTGAGCTTAGTATCCGAATTTCAGCTTTTTTTATTCTTTACTGCCATGCTTCTTTTTTATGTGATTGGAAAAAACGAAGATATTTTGATCACTTCAGCTGTCGCTTTATCCATTCAATTATGCATAAAGAAAAATAAACTCCACAGCTACTTAAGCTCTTATCCCTTTCAATACTTAGGTAAGATTTCTTATAGCTTATACTTGACTCACTGGTGCGTCGGGACTAAATTGATCAGTCTTATTTCCTATGCTTTAAATACAGGTATTAACGAAATCCCAGCTTCTATTCTTCTTATAATGGGCACTCTCCCAAGCCTTGCGGTTGCTCACATATTTTATCATTACATTGAACAACCTTGCCTGCATTGGAGCCGAAAAATTAAATTCGAAACTATTTTTCTACCTCAGAATTTCCGAGCCACAAAAGAAAAACAAGGTCCATGAGGATGGGCCAGTTGGTCAAAATTAATATCAATACGGTTATATCCAAAATGGTAGCAACAATTAAGTATATCTTCCCTAGTTAACCACTAACTTGTATTAGCCGGTCCCCCAATAAACGTAGACCATTTTCTAGCTGAACCATATCGATAGAGATACGTTGAGTCATTAAATCCTTCGTAAGTGGCTGAAGTCGCGGCTCCAAATCTTTTTCTTAATAAGAATTTCTTGCAATGTTCTTCTTCACAATAATGACTCCAAACATATAATTGCGGACACTTATCTACCATTTTGGTATACGTATTGACCTGCTCCCAAAAATTTAATCCATCTTAAGATGGATTAAATTTTAATTAAGGAGCAAAAAAATACATAAAAGTCGTTTTTCCGAAGAGCAAATTATTTCTATTTTAGGCGAAATGAAAGCTAGGTGTAAAGTTCTAGAGCTTTGCCGAAAGCACAATGTGACACCCAATACCTTTGATAAATGGAAGGATAAATTGGCAGCATGACAGTTTCGGAGGCCAAGCGTCTAAAGGCTTTAGAAGAAGAAAATGCAAAGCTAAAAGCGATACTTGCGGAAGCGCTATTAGACAATCGAGCCCTTAAGGATATTGTTTCAAACAAGTGGTAGGCTCACAAGCTCAAAGAAAAGCGGTCGGTTATCTAAAAGAGCATTTTGAGATAAGCGAAAGAAGCGGTTGTGAGTTCATCAAGGTGGCGCGATCGACCATGCGTGATAAAAGTCATGCTTGAGAGAACAAAGGCTTAAAAGAGCGTATTTTTCAGATTTTTTTTAAAGCATCAAAGCGATGGCTATAGAAGAATCACCGCTGTTCTTAAAAGAGAAGGATGGTTGGTCAATCATAAAAAAGTTTATCGCCTATCCATCGAAAAGTCGTTAACTTTAAAAAGAAGAGTTAAGAAGAAGTTTGCCAATCGATAGAGAGAACACTTGAAAAATGTCACCGACTAAATCAAAGATGGGCAATCGATTTTATGTCGGACAGTTTGATTTCAGGCAAGAAAATCCGAATGCTACCTATTGTAGATGTTTTTTCAAGAGAATGCCCAAGCGATTGTAGTGGGAAGCTCTATGCCAAGCTACCTAGTAATTGAGGGTTTGGATCGTTTGAGCTTGATAAAAGAACTGCCAGAAAGCATCACAGTAGACAAGACCCTGAGTATACTTCAAAAATGATTCAAAAATGAGCCAAAGAAAAAGGCATCGAACTGAATGATATTTCATCAAGGAAGCCAATAAAGAATGGCTATATTGAAAGTTTCAATGGAAAAATCAGACAAGCATGCTTAGATCAACATTTATTTTTAGACTTACAAGGAGGCATAAAAAATCATAGAAGCTTGGAGGATAGAATACAATGAAGAGCGGCTGCCTAAGCTTGCTTGGGTATTCGACTGCAGCGGAATTCACTAGCAAATATTTTCTTAAACAAGAAATGATGGAAATCAATAAAAGTATGAGTTTATCATTGGATTGCATTCTTGGAGAAGGTCATTCTAAATTTATTCTTAAAAAAATGATAAAAAAAGCCAAAGGATTTTTTCTTAAATCCTTTGGCTTTGATATTTTGTTACTTTTTTTTATTCAGCATCGACTACATAGTATACAAAAACTATGATGAGTTATTTTTCAAATTTTTTGCAAAATGATCCCTTACCTAATTGAAATCAAACTTTTAAGAAAATAACCTTCAAGAGTTTTGGATTAAAGCTTCTCGGTCAGATAATATAGCGGCTCCTAACATTGCTCGGAATAAGGATTTTTTTAAATCTATCTCTAAAACGGTTGAAACTTTGTAGTGTGCTTTCTGCATTGATGGTAAATCTGCGAATGGTGCCATTCCTTCTCCCATATATCGGCCTATTATTTTTTCCCTCCAACCTGATGAATATTTTATTGATAACAGCCGTATCTCCTGCACAGAGGAACTTATATCCTTATCGAAGAACACCCAGCTTAGAAAATTCATACTGTAAATATGAGAATCAAAGGAACTGACTCCAAAGAGATTGCCTCCATAAAAAAGATCAAGCTTTTTTTTCATAATGTCAATACGTTCGTCCCAATCTCTAGTGCCGTAGTTTGCTCTAATTTTTTGAATCTTATTTTGTATAGATGCTATGAAAGCATCTTCCGACTCGAAAAAACTCTCCCCAGAATAAAATACCTCATCAATGATCTCTTGTTTTTCAATGATGTTTTCTAGATCTTTTAGTTTCACTAGTGCATTGTATATTCGATCTAAATCATCAGAGCAAAGATCAATCGTTTCTTCGATCTTTTTCTGCTCTTCTTTTTTCAGTTCATTCCATCTTATTAATGCGTAAATACCGTACGGTATCCCGCTTGGAATACAAAGAAGCACTGTCGCCCAAGGTGGTAATTTAAATTTTTCTAATACTGAATCTTTCGCTGATTGATAACTTTCCTGGAGAATAACCCATCTTTCTTTCGCTTTTTTTTGATCTTCGGGAAAGGATCCCAATAAGCCCAACACATAATCTCGAAGCCGATTTACTTTTTTTTTGAGTATAGCAATTGTTTTTTTAGAGACCTTGCCTTTTAACTCTTTTAATACTGTGTCGATAAAAGAGATATTAAGGGTACTAAGGATGGAGCGGATGTACTCTTTGATACAACGACCTACAATTTCCTTGTCATAGTTGCGAACAAGACGAGGATCGATTTCTGGCAAATGTAAAAACTGTCCGATTTCCGGATTCGACTGGGAAAAGATGGTATTAATTAAGCTAGACTCTAGCACACTTTGTACAAAAACTTGAAGGTTTTCAAACTTTATGTCGTAATCTTTAAGATTTTTCATCTCTAGCTTCAGACTGTTCTTAAACCGATTTTCTAATAGTCTTTCATCATCAGGATCTAAAGGTTGCGAAGAACTCACACAGATCGGTCCCCTTTCAAAGTTCTCAGAAAAAGTTGCAACGCATGAGGATAAATGACTCGTATCTTCTAGATTATCAAATCGGATGATCTCTTTTAAGCCAATTTGCCTTAATAGTTCCTCTTCTCTTTCTTGGAGCCTCTTGCGACTTTCTGCTTTGGGGCCCGTTTCAGGCAATGGTATCTGTTGTGTTTGCTCTTTCTCTTCCTGCATCTTAGCAAGTTGTTGCTGCATTTTCTCTATCTTAGGTTGTAATGCCGGCATATCTAGAGCGGCAAGTGTCTCGATGGATGCACGAAGTGCAATCTCTTCTGGAGTGCGTTCTAATAGTTCTTTCTTCTGTTGCTCCTCTATTGCTTGAATTTGTCTAAAATCAGGATCTTTGGAGTATTTTGTGATTCCTAATAGACAGTCGTTCTTATTCTTGAGTAAATGACTCAGACGAGACCCTAGTTGAGCTGCGGCTGCAAACCTGCCTTCATTATTTGTGATCGACTCGAGAATCAATATTTGGGGAGTGTATTTTGCGATCAGCGCTTTTAGAGCACACTCCATCCCCAAAGAGATGAGAGATCCATTAGTATCGTCAAAACCGGGAAAATCAATGATGGCCCAATCTTGGACGATTTCAATGGTCGGGAGAAATGTACATGAAGTTGCTCCAGAAAGTCCAATAATCTGTTGCCGATCACTTTGTGATTCGTAGTGGAAGTCTTTTAATATCATCTGATCTCCTCTTAGGAAACATAACGTGGTCGACTTGCCGGCTCCTGAGGGGCCTAATAGGAATAAAATACGAGAGCGATCCGCAGGGATAGAGTTTACGACTTTTTGAATGATTGCTTCTCGAGTTTCCAAGACGATATGAGATAAGAGAGAAAAGGGGATTTTTTCAATTTCAGATCGCCGTTCGTTGCGACTGGGAAGAGCTCTCATTTGAAGGAGATGATCGTAGAGGTGAATGTAGCCGTTGTCGAGTAGTTCATCCAAATAAGCTGGATATGACAAAGGATCGTATTTTCTGAGCTCTTCTAAATCAGATTTTCTTTGTGCGATAACTTTCTTTAGCTGTTCGTAATCTTGAAGTTTTTTTTTCTTGCATTGCAAGATTTTATTCACTTTTTCAGTACGGTTAGGCCCTATCAAACATTTCACATCTTCATCGAATTGATCTGTGGAAAAGCAATAGGGAAGCTCCTCGGCAATAGCTTGAAAGTAACCGGAACTAAAGTTACGCTGTACGCTTTTAAACTCCTGCTCGATTTGCAACTCTGAATCTGAAAAGTGTTGTAAATGGTAGAGTGAAATCAAATCCTGCGCGCTAACTGCTTGATTAGAAACAATCTTTTTAACTTTTTCTATAATTTTTTGGAGGGCATGGTGGCTATTCCGCGCAGGTATCTCTTCAATTTGCCTCTCTAAGAGATCTACAGACTGATAAATTTGGTTAATCTCTTCCACATCGTGTCGACAAAGGAGCTCTTTTGCTAAAATCTTCTCAATGGCTTCCACTCCTTGTTCTATTATTCGAATAGGAG